>CAZNGL010000040.1:0-21664 GCA_964572405.1 uncultured Bacteriovoracaceae bacterium | reverse complement strand
CATGAAGCAGTACATCTTCTCTATGCCCATCTCGGAGAACTTCTGTTTCGCGAGCTTGCCGAGCCGCTGAGCCTCTTCGAGGAACCCGATCCTGTAGGCGTCTTCCCCGATCCCGAACATGCAGTCACTGCCGACGATGGCGGGCTTCAGCTCGTCGAGGAGTGAGGTCTGGGCGATGTACGGCATCAGATTGTTGTAGAAGCCGGTGAGGAGGACCTCCTTCCGGGGACGCTTCAGATTCTCCTCCCAGGAACGCAGCAGCGAGAGCTCGTCTTCTGCCATGAGCACCCTGGTGGTGGTCCACATGTTCTCGGGCTCGTTGGGGAAGATGAACTTGGCTATGTAGGGGAGGCCCTCTGATCTGCCTGTTTTGTCATGATGCTCGAGGATGAGCCCGTACGGGTTGGCATGCCGTGGACAGACGAAGTCGCAGGCATTGCACGTGACACATCGCTGGAGCACGAGGGACGAGCCCGTATCTCCCTGAATGAGGTTCTCTAGTTCCCGCTTCGCCTCGCCTTCCGGAAGCTCGAGCACGGGGCAGCGCTCAAGGCAGACCCCGCAGCGGTCGCACAGGTCTTCCCTGAAGAAACGGAACGTGGTCGTGGAACTCATGGGACAGGCTTCCCCTTTCTCCGCCCTGTTGAGCTATGCCTTGTCTTTCAGTACCGTGTGAATACCCGCATAGTAGGTGATTGTGGCGCCGATCACGCAGGCGTAGAAACCGATCAACTGGTCCAAGGGCGGACATTCCCGGAAGATGAACATGAGCGTTGAGATGACAAAGGTGGGGGCAAGAAATCCGATCAGGGGTATGTGATACCGTAATTTCATGGATTCCTCCTCGGCACTCACAATATTCTTTTCAGCCACGGCCGTCATCGGGCACGATGGCCCTTCGAGCCGGTCTCTCCTGAAGGGGAGGACTACGATGCCCTGGTCCTGCCCGGGTCGTACATGCCCCGTATCTGCTCCCCGTAGCGCTCCTTGATGATGCGCCGCTTCAGCTTGAGCGTGGGCGTCAGCTCGCCGCCCTCCACGCTGAATGGTCGTGCCAGGATGGTGAAGTACTTGATCTGCTCGTAGCGGGCGAGCGTCCGGTTCACCTGGTCCACCTGCTCCTGGATGAGGGACTTGACCTCGTCCCGCAGGACCAGGGCGGCCGGTTCGTCCACGCCGAGGCCCTTTTCCTTCGCATACTTCCTCAGCTCCTGGAAGTCGGGCACTATGAGCGCGGTGAGGTACTTCTCCCCGTCGCCCGTCAGGCACACCTGGTCGATGTAGGGCCGCGCCGTGACGGCGAGCTCGATGGGGTGAGGCGCCACGTTCTTGCCGCCCGAGGTGACGAAGAGCTCCTTCTTCCGGTCCGTGATCTCCAGGAACCCGTCCTCGTCGAACCTCCCGATGTCGCCGGTGAGGAACCAGCCCTCATCGTCGAAGGAGTCCTTCGTCTCCTGGGGCATGTTCCAGTACCCCTGAAAGATCTGGGGGCCCCGGGCGAGGATCTCCCCGTCAGGGGCGATCTTTTCCTCGGTCCCGGCAACCGCCCTGCCCACGGTCCCGGGCTTCACCTGGAGGCGGTAGGCCACGGTGTTGTAGGCGATGGTGAGCTTCAGCGCGCCGATGGGGTTGGTATAGGGGGACTTGCCTTTTGCCGGCAGCCTCACCATGGCGTCCAGCGTCCAGTCCACCATCTTGCTCTGGAACCAGGTGAGTTCGTTCCCGTTCAGCCCCCTAAACTCGGGGGCGTTGTAGTTCAGGATGGCAGCGGTCTCGGTGAGGCCGTAGCCCTCGGAGAGCTGGATGCCCATGGAGCGGATGAAGGTGCACACCTCCTTGGAGAGCTTTCCGCCGCCCGAGCCCGCCATGACGAGGCGGTCCAGGCCTGCCATCTTCCGCACCTTGTTGAAGACCAGGACATTGGCCTGGGAGAAAGCGATGAGGTCGAGCTGGCCGAGGCGCTCGCCCTTTGCCATGGCGTCGGTGAATTTCTCGCCCTGCCGCATGGCCCAGGCGAACATCTTCCGGGCGAGGGGGGGTTGCCGGGACACCACCGCGCTGATCTGGTCGTACACCTTCTCGAAGAAGCGGGGGATGCTGATGATGACGTTGGGCCTGAGCTCCAGGAGGCTCTTGGGGAGGTTCTGGAAGTCCGGCTCGAAGGCGAGCACGCCTGACTGCTTCAATCCGCCGGAATGGTAGTCGCAGGTGCGGCCGTAGACATGGCAGATGGGCAGGTGCACGAGGAAGAGCAGGTGGAGGCTCCTGTCCATGGCCTGGCGCTTCAGGAGGGTGGGGGCCGTCACCTGGTTCATGGCAGCGATGAAGTTGGCGTGGGTGAGCATGGCGCCCTTGGGACGGCCCGTGGTCCCGGACGTGTAGATGATGCTCACCAGGTCTTCGGGCCGGGCCTCGCGGATTCCCTTCTCCAGAGCTGTCTGGTCGAAGGCCTTCCTGCCCATGTCCATGACCTCGTTGAAGTGGTACACACCCTTTTCCCGCCCGCCGTGAAGCGACTCCATGCAGATGACGATGTCCAGCGGTGCCTCCGACCTGGCCCTGCACGACATGTCCGCCTTGTCCCTGGAGGAGCAGATGATGGCCCTGCAGGAGCTGTCCGCGGTCATGTAGGCGAGCTCCTCCTGGGAGGATGTGGGATACAGCGGTACCTCGACGCCGCCGGCCACCTGGACGGCCTGGTCCGCGATGATCCACCGGGGCCTGCTCTCGGAAAAGATGGCCACCTTGTCGCCCCGGTTGATGCCCAGGGCCATGAGCCCTGCCGCGAACTCCAGGACCTGTCGCCTCGTCTCGCCCCAGGTCAGCGATCTAAAGTCGCTCACCGGGTCTCCGTTGTGGTCGAACCTGCCCATGAGAAAGGTCTTGGAATCGCCGTGTTCCATCGCCTTTGCGTGGAACAGGCCGCACAGGGTGTCCTCTCTGTAGCCCATGGATTACCTCCCCTCGTTATGGTGCAGCGGGATGTGGCGTGCCCCATCCCTTCAGCCCGCAAGTATTCCGTATTCTACGCGGATGGAAATTATATTGCAAACGCCTCATGCGCCATTTCCACGGGCGGCTTGTCGGCCTGTCTGATGCACAACCCCCTTGCAATGCCCCCTGATCTGACCTAGAGGTGTGCCTGATGGAAACCTTTGACGTCATCGTGGTGGGCGGGGGGCATGCCGGCGTGGAGGCTGCCCTGGCGGCGCACAGGCTGGGTGTCAACGTGGCGCTCTTCACCCTGAACATGGACACTGTGGGCCGGATGCCCTGCAGCCCCTCCATCGGAGGCCTTGCCAAGAGCCACCTGGTCAAGGAGGTCGACGCACTGGGGGGGGTCATGGCCGAGGTGGCGGACGAGACCGCCATCGCCTACCGCCTCCTCAACACCAAGAAGGGGCCCGCGGTGCGCGCCACCAGGACCCAGAACGACCGGAGGCGCTACGAGACCGCCATCAAGAAGAGGGTGGAGGAGGCCGGTATCCACCTGCGGCAGACCCGCGTGGACGGCATCGAGGTCCGGCACGGCCGGGTCGTGGGTGTCAGGGACCGGTACTCCCAGTGCTTCGGCGCCCGGGCCGTCATCGTTACCGCGGGCACGTTCCTGTCGGGCCTCGTTCACATCGGGCGGATGCGGCAGCCCGCAGGCCGCTCCGGAGAGGAGGCGTCCTACGAGCTTGCTCAGAGCCTCAGAAGTCTCGGGCTCACCCTGGGCAGGCACAAGACCGGCACCCCGCCGAGGCTGCACCGGGACACCATCGACCTGACGGCCCTCGAGCGCCAGGATCCCCAACAGGGGTGCATGGCCCTGGGGTTCGACTCCCCGGGGACCGCGCTTGCCCAGGTGCCCTGCTACCTCACCAGGACCACGGAGCGCACCCACACAGTCATCCGCGAGAACATCCTGCTGAGCCCCCTCTATTCGGGGGACATCACCGGGACGCCTGCACGGTACTGCCCCTCCCTGGAGGACAAGGTGATGCGCTTCGGCGGGAGGCAGGGGCACCAGGTCATCATCGAGCCCGAGGGGCTCGACACGAGCGAGGTGTACGCGTCCGGCCTGGGCAACAGCCTGCCCATCGAGCTCCAGTGGGAGATCGTGCGCTCCGTTCCGGGCCTGGAGCGCGCCGAGATCATCCGGCCCGCCTATGCCATCGAGTACGAATACGTGCACCCCACCCAGCTCCTGCGGACTCTGGAGGCCAAGCGTATCAGCGGGCTCTACCTGGCCGGCCAGGTGAACGGCACCTCGGGCTACGAGGAGGCGGCGGGCCAGGGCATCATGGCGGGCATCAACGCGGCCCGGTCCGTCAGGGGCGAGCAGAGCTTCACCCTGGACCGTTCCCAGGCCTACATCGCGGTCATGATCGACGACCTCGTCACCAGGGGCGCCAGCGAGCCATACCGCATGTTCACGTCGCGCTCCGAGTACCGGCTCATGCTCCGCGAGACCAATGCCCTGTTCCGGCTGAGCGGCGTAGCGCTGGAGCTCGGACTCATCGACCGGGACCGCCACGCCCGGGTGCGAGCGGTGTTGGAGGAGGTCGCTTCCCTGCGCAGGCACCTGGCCGCCACCTCGGTGGTGATCCCGGCGGAGCTGCCCGAATTCCCTCCCACCCGCGGGAGCGACCAGGAGCGGATCAGCCTGGAGCGTCTCCTGAAGCGGCCCGAGGCGACGCTGGAGGGGTTTCGCCGGCACGGCCTCGTGCCCCGGGCGCATCCGCTGGCCGAGCTGGAGGCCGAGGTGGAGATCAAGTACGAGGGCTACATCGACCGTCAGCGCAAGGAGGTGGCCCGGCTCAGGGAGCTCGAGCGCATGAGGATCCCCGCGGATCTCGATTACTCCCTCGTACAGGGCCTTTCCAACGAGCTCAAGTGCAGGCTGGCCGAGGTCCGTCCCGAGACGTTCGCCCAGGCGGCCCTCGTCGAGGGCATGACCCCGGCGGGCCTGCAGGCCGTGCAGCTCGCCGTCCGGATCATGGAGGACACAGGCGGCGTTCTCAGCCCCTCATGATCTCCCGGGCGATGACCAGGCGCTGGATCTCCGAGGTGCCCTCGTAGATGGTGGTGGCCCGGGCGTCCCGGTAGAGCCGCTCCACCTTGAACTCCTTGGTGTACCCGTATCCGCCGTGGATCTGCAGGGCGAGGTAACTGGCGCGGTTGGCCGTCTCCGAGGCGAAGAGCTTGGCCATGGAGGCCTCCTTGCTGAAGGGTAGATCCCTGTCTTTCCGGTCAGCCGCCGTGATGGTGAGCAGGTGCGCCGCCTCGATGCCCGTGGCCATGTCCGCGATCATCCACTGGATGGCCTGGAAAGACCCGATGGCCCGGCCGAACTGCCTGCGCTCGCGGGCGTACTTCACCGCCTCGTCCAGGCAGGCCCTGCCGATGCCGATGGCCTGCGACGCGATGCCGATGCGGCCGCTGTCCAGGGCGCTCATGGCGATCTTGAACCCCAGGCCCGGTCTGCCGACGAGGTTTTTCTTCGGCACCCGGCAGTCCTCGAAGATGAGCTCCACCGTGTTGGATGCGCGCAGACCCATCTTGTCCTCCCGCGCGCCCACGGAGAAACCGGGTGTGCCCCGTTCCACGATGAAGGCCGAGAGCCCCTTGTTGCCCTTTTCCGGTCCGGTCCGGGCGATGAGGTTCACCACGTCAGCGTACGCCCCGTGGGTGATGAACACCTTGGTGCCGTTGATGAGGTAGTGGTCCCCCCCGTCTTCGGCCCTGAGCTGCAGGCTTCCCGGGTCGGACCCGGCGCCCGGCTCGGTCAGTGCGAAGCAACCCAGCAGCTCGCCCCGGGCGAGCCTTACGAGATGAGAGAGCTTCTGCGACTCACTGCCGAACTTGAGCAGCGGTTCGGTGGAGAGGTTGGCCACCGACATGGTCACCGCCGTGGACGCGCAGGAGTAGGCGACCTCCTGGAGCGCCAGGCAGTAGCTCACCGCGCCTGCACCGGAACCTCCGTATTCCTCGGGCACCATCATGCCCAGCAGGCCGAGCGTGCCCATCTTCCTGATCACGTCCGCCGGAAAAATCTCCTCCCTGTCCCTCCGTGCGGCCAGGGGCTCCAGCTCCTTGCGGGCGAAATCCCGCGCCATGAGCCTGACCATCTCCTGTTCCGCGCTCATCGTGTGCGGCATGGTCGCTCCTTACGGTACATAGATGACCACCAGGAGCTCGGCGTTTTCCTTGGTGGGGTTGCTGAGCCGGTGGTGCAGCGCGGAGTTGAAGTGGATGCTCCCGCCTTTTTTCAGGGAGGTGGTGTTCTGCCCCACCTGGATGGTGATCCCCCCCTCCAGGACGTAGACGAATTCCTCCCCCTCGTGGTGATACTCGACGCCCTTGTGCTCGGTCTGGGCCTCGATGCTCACCCGGTAGGCCCGCAGGTGCTTCTCCTCGCCCGGCTGGGTGAGCGGCACGTAGGCGTACGATGCGACCCGTTTCTTGTGGCTTTTCGATCGGCGTCTGGAGGCCTCCTTGTCCTGGGAGCCCTGGAGCTGCTCGATGTCCACCTTGAATGCCCGGCCGAGCTGGAGCACCAGTGCCACCGGCGGGGCGATGGCGCCTTCCTCGACCTGGGCGATGAGGTCCGCCGGGTAGCCGGTCTCCCGGGAAAGGTCTTCCAGGCTCAGGCCTTTCTCCTGGCGCAGGCCGCGGATCCTGGTCCCGAAGTCGTGTTCTGTCCTGCTGGTCACGTGCCCTCCTCGCATGCGCCGGTACGGATCTGACACCCGGCATGTACAGGGTACGATCATACCACAGGGTCATACTGTATGACCAGATGCACAATCCCGGGTTCATGGCGCTGCCGGTCCGGTGATAGAATGGCGTGGTCAATGGAATGAAACGCTCGGGGAAGAACCGCACGCAGGAGAAGACATGAAGGTGAAGAAGAACCGGGAAAAGGAAAAGACCTATACCAGGACCCAGGCTGCCCGGAAGCTGAGGCGCCTCGCCGATGCACTGGAGCGGGGCGAGCCCTTCCGCATCCAGGTGGCGCTCGAGCGCGTCACCATCCCAGGCGATGCCTGCTTCAGCATCGAGCACGACCGCCAAGGCGCCAGCGAGGAGCTGGAGTTCGAATTTTCCTGGAAGAGGAAGGAACGATAAGCTGCTGCGCTACTTCGTCAGCTCCCTGAGTCGGGCCGTTGCCTGGACCCCGTACATGCCGTTGGGGTCGAGCTTGGCCACCTCCTCGAACTGCTCCCTGGCCTTTTCCCGGGCGCCCATCTGGAGGTAGAGCTGGCCGAGGTCGTAGCGGGCCTCCACATACCCGGGGAACTCCAGGACAGCGTGCCTGAGGGCCTCCACTGCGTCGCCCGGTCTGCCCTCGGCCACGAAGACCTTGGAGAGCAGGTGCCAGGCCGGGGCGTAGTGGGAGTTTCGGTCGAGGGCCTTCTGGGCGTTCTCCTTGGCCAGGGAGAGGTTCTTCTTCTGCAGGTACACGCTGGCCATGTTGTACAGGGTGAACTCGGGGGTCTGGTAGACCTCGTCCTCCAGGGCCTTCCTGAAATACGCGAGGGCCAGGT
The DNA here is from genome assembly GCA_964572405.1 of uncultured Bacteriovoracaceae bacterium. GTDB lineage: Bacteria > Desulfobacterota > Desulfomonilia > UBA1062 > UBA1062 > MWEI01. The sequence continues at coordinate 14,132 of CAZNGL010000040.1, read as the reverse complement.
CATACTGGGCCTGGCTCACGAGGACAGAGCCCTTGAGGTTCAGCGCCTCGCTCTTCATGCCCGGGCGCTCCAGTTCAAGCTTGTCCGCGTATTCGATGGCCTTGTCCGCGTGCTCGATGGCCCTGTCGTACTTGCCCGACTTCCAGTATGCCATGGCATAGGCGTAGTGCACCTCGGGGTCGGTGGGGTTGGCCGCCAGCGCCTTGCGCAGCTCCACGAGGGCGCCCTGGATGTCTTCCTCCTGGATCTTCCCCATGGCAAGGGCCACCATGGGCCGGGAGAGATTGCGCTGCTCCATGAACTGGGATGCACAGCCCCATGCCAGGAGGGCTACCAACATGCCGACGATCAGCTTCTTCATCATGGGTTCCAACCTCTTCGGGGTGTGGTCTGTTCAGGGGATCTGCGGGGTGACGGCCACGGATCACCGCAGGGTCTTGCCGATGACGTACCAGCCGTCCTCCGAGTCGGACTCGGTCTCCACCAGGAGGTGGATGACCCGCAGGTCCGGGAACATGCGTTTCAGGTCTTCCAGGTCCACGGGCTCGAATTTCTTCTTGTTGTTCAGATAAGCGTCCGCCGTGAGCGCGTTGGACTCGTAGTTGTCCTTGGTCCTGCGGGAGATCTTGTCCAGCGAATACTTCTGAGAGCACGAAGTCTGCTGGATGAGCAGGGTCCTGCCGTGCCTGGCCGCCACCTCGGCGGCGCGCCTGCGCAGGGACTGGGTGATGAAGGTGGCGTCCAGGATCACCCCTTTGCCCTGGGCCGCCAGTTCGTCCGCCTGCGAGAACATGGTGTCGTAGACGAGCTTGCGCTTGTCCATGTCGGAAGCGACCCTTGCATCGAAGATGTCCTCGCCCTTGAGCACCTCCTTGCGGATGATGTCGGTGCGGAGCATGGTGTAGCCCCTGACCCGCCTGATGACTTCCGTGGTCTCGGTCTTGTTCGTGGCAGGCAGGCCGCAGGCGATGATCACCATGCCGTCTTCGATCTCCTGTTCCACGAATGTCTTGAAAGGCTCCCTCACAATCCTCTCCGTTTCTGTACACTCGATCATGGCCGCCGGTGGAGCGCGCCCAAGAAACCGTATGCACCCTTATATGCCAAACTGGTCCGCAACACAATCAGGTACCTGCACAGTGCCCAGGACCACGGGCTGCTGATGGCAGTCGGACCCACCCGTGACGATGAGGCCGTGGGAACGGGCGAACCCCTTGTAGAACGAGGCGGTCTTCGCATCGTGCCTCGTGTGCCAGCACTCGATGCCGTCCAGGAAGGGGAGCATGAGGTCCTCTATCAATGCAGCCTGTTCCACAAGCGACCTGCAGAATACAGCCAGCGAGGTGCCGTTCGGGTCGTTGGGGTGGGCGATGACGATCCTCCCGCCCGCACCGCGCACCAGGGCCGACGCCTCTTCCAGGCTCAGCGGCATCTTGGGCACGTCGCACTTCACCAGGTAGCGGTCAAAGGCCTCCTGCCGCGAACTCACGATCCCTTTCTCTATGAGGTATGCAGCGATGTGGGGCCTGCCGAAGGCTCCGTCGACGCCCTGTTCGATGGCCTCCATGTCAGCCTCGGTGAACAGGGTGCGCCCTTCGTTGCGGAACTCGGCGTTGATGTTCTCCAGGATCATGGACGCCCGCTCTCTCCGGTAGGCGCGCAGGGCGTCCAGCTTGTTCCTCAGGGCAGCATTCTCGATGTCGAAGCCGTAGCCGAGGAAGTCCAGGGAGACGGCCTTGCCGGCGGTCCAGCGCCCGTGGCTCATGGTGACGTTCAGCTCCACGCCGGTGATGTACCGGATCCCGTGCCGCCTTGCGAGCGCCACGGCCCCGGGCTGTGCCTGGAGCGAGTCGTGGTCCGTGACGGACATCAGGTCGATGCCCCGCCTTTGAGCCTCCTCGAAGATCCGCCCCAGGGGCCACCTGCCGTCGGATCCGTCCCTGGAGTGGATGTGGAGGTCAATCCTCACGGGTCACATACCTGTGAGCCAGGTCGTAGTACCTCCCGGCCGTACGCAGTGCCTGCTCCTTCGAGGAGGCGTCCAGGTGCGCATCGTCGAGCATGAAGGAGGTGACCTTGGCCCGCACGTAGGCCCGGTACACCTTGTAGAATTTCAGGACATCCCTCAGGCCCGTATCCCCGGACTCGCCCACATAGGCATCGACGAATGCCCGGGCCAGGGCGGGATACCCGTTGTAGTCGAGGTCCATGGCGAGGAAGGCCACGTCGGATGCCACGTCGCCGTAGCGGAACCGCTCGTTGAACTCGATGCAGTCGAAGACCGAGATGTGCTGTCCGTCCACGCAGATGTGCTGGAGGTGGAGGTCGCCGTGGCACTCCTTGATCTGTCCCTGCCTGACCCTGGCGCCGAAGGCCTCTACCCCGGATGCGAGAAAGCCCATGCTCCACGCTTGTATCCTGTCGTAGGCGGGCTGCGAGATCGGACCGCCTATGTATTTCCTGGTCTGGTCGAAGTTCTCGACGATGTTGTGCGAGATCACATCCATGCCGCCGAAGGGGCGCGCCTTGTCGTCGCTTGCTATGGCCCCGTACACGCGGGCCAGGTGGGAGCCCACGCGCCTGAGTTCGTCCGCTCCCGCCCGGCCCTTTTCCAGGAGCCGGTAGAGCATGTGGTCCTCGCTGATGCGCCGCATCTTCAGGGCGTATTCCACCACGTTGCCCCGGTCGCCGAGCAGGAACGTGCCGTTTCTCTCCGTGATGGGTACCACGGCCAGGTATACATCGGGCGAGAACCGTTTGTTCAGCCTGAGCTCCTCTGCGGTGTAGAACCTGCGCTTCTCCAGGGTGGTGAAGTCCAGGAACCCGAAGTCCACGGGCTTCTTCACCTTGTACACGTACCCGTCTCCGATGAAGACCCAGGAGATGTGGGTCTGCACCAGGCTGACTGCACCTGGCCGTTCCGGGTACGATGCCGGGTCCGAGAGGAACTCGATGAGGGAACTATGCGCCATGACATGCACCTCCTGCAAGCTGCCCGCAGGCAGCCAGGATGTCCTTGCCCTTTTCCTTGCGGAGCATCACCGTGAATGGGCTGTCCCTGAGGATATCCTCGAAGGCCAGCACGTCCGCAGGGTCCGGGGCCTGAAGCCGGCTTTCCGGCCAGGGGTTGAAGGGGATGAGGTTCACCTTGGCCCTGAGTCCGTGCAGGAGCCGGATGAGCCGCTTCGCGTGGGCGGGGCTGTCGTTGACGCCCCTGATGAGCACGTACTCCACGGTGATGCGCCTGCGCCTCGGCAGCTCGTAGGCCTTGAGCGCCCCGATGAGCTCGGCCAGGGGGTACTTCCTGTTGACGGGCATGATGGTGGAGCGCGTTTCGTCGTCCGGCGCGTTCAGGGACACCGCCAGGCCCACCTCCGTGTCGCCGGCCAGTTTCAGAAGGGCCGGCACGATGCCGCAGGTGGAGATGGTGACCCTCCGCTTGGAGATCATGGGCCCCTCCGGGTCCGTGATGATGTTCGCGGCCCGTATGACGTTGTCGTAATTGAGCAGGGGCTCTCCCATGCCCATGAAGACCACGTTCCTGATGGCGCGCTCCGGGTACGCATGGATCGGGTAGAGCACCTGGGAGACGATCTCGCCGGAGGTGAGGTGGCGCCTGAACCCCATGGTGGCGGTGAAGCAGAACCGGCAGCCCATGGCGCAGCCAACCTGGGAGGACACGCACACGCTCCAGTGGTCCTTCTCCGGGATGAGCACGCTCTCGATGACGGCGCCGTCCTTCAGGCGGTAGGCGAGCTTTTCCGTGCGGTCTCTCGCCACCTGGGAGCCCACGACCTCGGGATAGGCGATCTCGTGGGTGAGGCTCAATTCCGCCCGCAGGTCCCTGGGGAGGTTGGTCATGGCGTTGATGTCGCGCACACCCTTGCCGAACACCCAGGAAAAGAGCTGGTCGGCGCGGAAGGGCCTGTCCGGGAAGAGGGCCTTGAGCCCTTCGCGGTCGTAGTCCAGGAGGTTGCGTCTTCCCGGCGGGACCGGCGCCGCATCGGATGTCGTGTTCGTCTGCATGGGAAATATCCCTGAAAAAGCGTGGCGCGCCCGACAGGGATCGAACCTGTGACCTTAGGCTCCGGAGGCCTACGCTCTATCCTACTGAGCTACGGGCGCGCACGTGTGTCAGTTCTTCTTCATGAGATGCCCCACGGCCTTCTCCAGGCCGGTGAGTGTCACCTCGAACATGGGGAATATCTCCTGGATCGCCTCGCACGTCTGGGTGTGAGACCAGGAGTATTCGTGCTTCGGGTTGAGCCATACACTATGTTTGAACGTCTTGGCAAGGAATTCAAGCTTTTTGATGCTGGGTTCGCTCCTGGTATTGTAGTAGATGCTCCCGTTGCGGCTGAACAGCTCGTAGGGCGCCATGGAGGCGTCGCCCACGATGATGAGGCGGGTGGCCGGGTCCATGCGGGCGAAGTCATCCACGTTCACGGGCTTGTCGTAGCGCTGGGGATCCTTCCACACCCGGTTGTAGATGGTGTTGTGGAAGTAGAAGATCTGCAGGTCCTTGAACTGGTTCTTGGCGTGGTTGAAGAGCACCTGCACCACCCCGATGTAGGGGTCCATGGAGAATCCGCCGTTGTCGATCATGAGCACGACCTTGAGCTTGTCCTTCAGCGAGCGGTCGAACACGATCTCGATCTCGCCCGCGTTCTTCATGGTCTGGTAGATGGTCTCCTCGATGTTCAGGTGGTCCCTGGGACCCGTGGGCACCATGTTGCGGAGCCGCTTCATGGCGTCCGAGATCTGGGAGGGGCCGAGCCTCGCGTCCTCGGTGTAGTCCCGGTAGCGCCGCTCGAGCGCCAACTTCACGGCGGACTTCATGCGCGACGTCCCGCCCACGCGCATGCCGCCCGGGTGGTACCCCGAGTGGCCCACCGGCGAGGTGCCGCCCGTGCCGATCCACCGGTTGCCGCCGTCGTGCCGCTCGGTCTGCTCGGTCAGGCGCTGCCTGAAGTACTCCTCGAGCTGCTCCGGGGTGAGCCTGTTCAGGGTCTCCTCGTCGATGCCCAGAAACTCGGCCATGGTCTTGGGGTCCTTGAGCCACTCCTCCAGCAGGGACCTGATGGCCAGGTCGATCTGGGCGTACGCCTCGTCGCTCAGCTCGGCGCCCTGGAAGTAGTGGGCGAAGACCTTGTCGTAGGTGTCGAAATACCGCTCGGACTTGATGAGCACGGCCCTGCTCACCGAGTACAGGTCGTCGAGAGAACCGATGCAGCCCTTGTGCAGGGCCTCCTGGAGCCGCAGGAAGCCCGAGGGCGAGATGGGCACGCCCCGGTCCCTGAGCAGGTAGAAGAACTCGGTGAACATCCGTGCTCCGGCACCCCTGGATCAATAGGAACCCGAGACCTGGCGGGAGGCGATCTTGTAGTCCTCGCTCTTCTTGAAGAGCACGCCCAGGTAGGGGATGTCGTTCTTGGCCAGGTGCTTCGGGTCGAACTTCGGGTCCATGAGCAGGATCCTCACCCAGTTGATGAGCTCCCGGGTGGCGGGCTTCTTCTCGATACCCCGGATGGACCGCAGCCGGTAAAAGGTCTCGATGCAGGCGTCCGAGAGTTTCCTGTCCAGGTCCGGGAAGTGGGCCAGCACGATCTTGTGCATCATGTCCGCGTCCGGGAACGCGATGTGGTGGAACACGCACCTGCCCAGGAAGGGGTCCGAGAGGTCCTTCTTGGCGTTCGACGTGATGATGATGATGGGCCGGTGCGTGGCGCGGACGGTCTTGTCGATCTCGATGATGTCGAAGGACATCTGGTCGAGCACGTCCAGCAGGTCGTCCTGGAAGTCGGTGTCGGCCTTGTCGATCTCGTCGATGAGGAGCACCACCTTGGTGTCCGACACGAAGGCCTGGCCGATCTTGCCCATCTTGATGTAGTGCTCGATGTTGCTCACGTCCCGCTTCGAGTCGCCGAAGCGGCTGTCGTTCAGCCGGGTGAGCGTGTCGTACTGGTACAGTGCCTCCACGGCCTTCATGCTGGACTTCACGTTCAGGACGATGAGCGGCATGGAAAGGTTCTGGGCGATGGCGTGGGCCAGGAGCGTCTTGCCCGTGCCCGGCTCCCCCTTGATGAGGAGCGGCATCTCGAGCTTGATGCTCGCGTTCACGATCTTGCTGAGCTCGGGGTCGAGGACGTAGTCTTTTCCGCCGGTGAATTCATTGGTCTGCATGGGGTTTCTCCGTAACGCCTCAAGTTAGCCTTCCTGTCATAGCACACTCGCCCGGAACAGGGAATAGGCGTTCGGCGACCGGGTCTGGGGCCGTTTTTCACCCCGCATTGACTGTTCAGCACGATTCCGCTACAACTACAGACCTGATTTCATGGCTGAAGGAGACATCCCGTTGGGTGACAAGGAAAACCAGAAACCCGCCGACACCCTGCTGAAGCGCCTGTGGCTCTACCTCACCCGGACCGGCGACGACGAGGTCGCGGACGACACCAAGCGCCAGATCGAGAAGATCCTCGACGAGGTGGAGGAGCAGGGCATCATCGACGAGGACCAGGGCGACATGATCCACAACATCCTGTTCCTCAAGGACACCAGCGTGGGCGAGATCATGATCCCCAAGGGCGACATCGTGGCAGTCCCCGCTACCATCACCATCGACGAGCTCTCCGAGGTGTTCACCAGGGAGGGATACTCCCGCATCCCGGTCTACGAGGGCAGCCTGGACAACATCGTCGGCATCGTCTACGCCAAGGACCTTATCCCCTACTGGAAGACCCGCGACGAGCTCACGGACATCAGACAACTCCTGCACCCGCCCTTCTTTGTGCCCGAGGGCAAGAAGCTCATCGACCTCCTGAACGAGTTCCGCGAGCGGCGCACCAAGATCGCCGTCATCATCGACGAGTACGGCGGGGTGGATGGCCTGGTCACCATCGCGGACCTCATGGAGGAGATCGTGGGCGACATGATCGGCGAGGAGGGCGACGAGTTCGAGGAGTATGTCGAACAGAAGGGAGAGGGGGTCTTCTCCGTGGACCCCAAGATGCCCATCGACGAGTTTGCCGAGACCTTCGAGGTGGAGATCCCCGAGGGTGACTACGACACGGTTGCCGGGTTCATCACCGCCGAGATGGAACGCATACCCAAGACCGGCGAGCGGTTCGAGTTCGGCAGGCTCGTCTTCGAGATCACCGGCGCGGACAAGAGAAGGATCAGCAAGCTGGTGGTCCACGCAGGTTTGGGGAAGGACGCTTGAGGCGCATTTTTCTCTCGGCCCTGGCCGGTCTGCTCTACTGCCTGGCGTTCCCGGCCTTCGACCTGTGGCCCCTGGCATGGATCTTCTCCGTGCCGCTGCTGTTCGCGGTCAGGCAGGCCACCCCCCGGCAGGCCTTTGTCTGCGGCATGGTCTCCGGTCTCGTCGCCTGGGCGGGAGTGGTGTACTGGATCGCCCTGGTCATGAGCACCTACGGGGGCATGGGCATGCCCATGGCCATGACCCTGCTCCTTCTCCTCATCGCATACCTCGCCCTGTACTTCGGGGCCTTTGCCTGGGCAGCCTCCAGGTTCTCGGAGAGCAGGCTCGCGATCCTCGTCCTGCCCGGGATCTGGACCGCCCTTGAGCTGATCCGGTCGTACGCCGTGTTCTCAGGATTCCCCTGGGCCCTGCTGGGGCATTCCCAGCTCACCTTTACGGCCCTTGCCCAGATTGCCGAACTGGGCGGGGTCTTCCTCATCAGCGCCCTGGTCATGACGGCCAACGTCGCCATATACCAGGCCCTCAGGCGGCAGTATGCGCCCCTGGCGGTGGCGGCGGCCCTGGTGGCGTTGAGCGCCGGCTTCGGCCTGTGGCGCATGGAGACGGCCCCCTTTGACGGGATACCGGTGAAGGCGGCCGTGGTCCAGGGCAACGTGCCCCAGGACCAGAAGTGGCAGCCAGAGAAGGTGAACGCCATACTCGACACCTACCTGAGCCTTTCCCGGAAGGCCGTGGAACAGGGCGCGGAACTGGTGGTGTGGCCCGAGACCGCCTGCACCTTCTACCTGTTCCGGCACTGGCCCCAGACACTCCGGGTCCTGAATCTCAGCATGGGCAACTCCGTGGGCTTCCTGGTGGGCAGCCCTGCCTACGAGGAGGAGGACGACCGGTATCTCAACCGGGCCTACCTGCTCAGGAACGGCAGGATCGAGGGCTTCTACGACAAGGTGCACCTCGTGCCTTTCGGCGAGTACCTGCCCTTCGCCTCCCTGCTGAGGAACCACTTCAAGAACCTCACCGCCGAGGTGGGGAACTTCAGCGCCGGCACCGAGGTGGAGCCCGTGGCTGACCTGGGTGTCCTCATCTGCTTCGAGAGCATATTTCCGGGCATCTCGCAAAGGCTCTGCACAAAGGGTGCGCGGATCCTGGTGAACATGTCCAACGACGCGTGGTTCAAGGCCTGGTCCACGCCCTGGCAGCACCTCCAGTTCGCCTGCTTCCGGTCCATCGAGACCAGGCGGTACCTGGTGCGGGCCGTGAACCACGGGATCTCCGCCGTGGTGGACCCCTACGGGAGGGTGGTCTCTCAGATCGGGCTGCTCCGGGAGGGAATGATCGTGCACCCCGTTGCCGGGATCGACTACCTGAGCTTCTATGTGCGGTTCGGCCCCCTCATCCCCCTGGCATGGGCCGTGCTGTCCGTCATCGCGGCATTGACATTGATAAGGGCCGGTGCTAAAGCCAAGGACCGATGATAGCGGACCTCCAGCAGCAGATCACGTCCATCGGCGAGCGGCTTGTCGCCATGAGGGGGTTTCTTTGAAATCCCTGCGCGTGAAAAGCGTCTCGCCGAGATAGACTCGCTGCTGGCCCAGCCGGACATCTGGATGGACCCGGCCAGGACCAGGGACCTCCAGTCGGAAAAGTCCAGGATCTCCACCATCCTCGCCCAGTGGCAGACCGTCTCCACCCTGTGGGACGACCTCCAGGTCTTCCTCGACCTCGCGAGGGAGGACGAGTCGTGCGTCGCGGCCGACATCACGGAAACCGTTGCCCGGCTCGAGCGCCACTGCCACGACATCGAGAAGGCCCACGTGCTCTCGGGCCGGGACGACCCCAAGGGCGCCTTCCTGGAGATCCATGCCGGAGCGGGCGGGCTGGAGGCCCAGGACTGGGCCGAGATGCTGCTGCGCATGTACCTGCGCTGGGCCGAGATGAACGGGTACACCGCCCGGATCATCGACATCTCCTCCGACGAGGAGGCGGGCATCAAGCACGCCACCGTGGAGATCTCGGGCCAGTGGGCCTTCGGCTACCTCAAGGGAGAGACCGGGGTGCACCGACTGGTGCGCATCTCCCCCTACGACGCCAACAAGCGCAGGCACACCTCGTTCGCCTCGGTGCTCGCCACCCCCGAGGTGGACCAGAACATCGATGTCGCCGTGGACGAGAAGGACCTGCGCATCGACACCTACCGGGCGTCCGGCCATGGCGGACAGCACGTGAACAAGACCGACTCGGCGGTGAGGATCACGCACATCCCCTCGGGCATTGTGGTGCAGTGCCAGAACGAGCGGTCCCAGCACAAGAACAAGGCCTTCGCCATGAAGCTCCTGGCGAGCAAGCTCTACGAGCTGGAGGAGATGAAGCAGAAGGAGCGCATGAACGAGTTCAGCAAGGGCAAGAAGGAGATCGCCTGGGGATCCCAGATCCGCTCGTACGTCCTGCAGCCCTACCAGCTCGTCAAGGACCACCGCACCAACTTCGAGGTCGGCAACGTGAACGCGGTGCTCGACGGAGACATCACGCCCTTCATCGACGCGTACCTCATGCAGGCCGCTTCCCCGGGAGGTACGGGTGCTTGACCTCATCAGGACACGCAGGAGTGTCAGGTCCTTTGCCTGCACAGAGGTGAGCGACGAGATGGTCGAGAAGGTCCTGGAGGCGGGCAGGTGGGCGCCCTCGGGCATGAACAACCAGCCCTGGCGCTTCGCCGTGATCCGGGACACGGACCTGAAGGACCGGGTCAGCCGCCTGACCCGGTACCGCGGGATCGTGCAGGGCGCGGACACCCTCATCGCGGTGTTCATGGATGCCAAGGCCGGCTACCACCGCACCAAGGATACCCAGGCCATGGGCGCCTGCATCCAGAACATGCTCCTGGCCATCCACGGCCTGGGCCTGGGCGGGGTCTGGCTGGGAGAGATCCTCAGGAGCGAGGGGGAGCTGCGGGCCATGCTGGGCGCCCCGGACGACTACGAGCTCATGGCTGTTATCGCCCTGGGATATCCTTCCGACAAGTCGGTGCAGCGGCCGGAGAGGAAGGAACTGGCCTCGCTGGTCTTTTTCAGAAAATGAGCCACGGGCTCCAGGGTCAGACAGAAGGAAGAAGGAACCGATGCCCATTGAGAAGATACGCCTGGGAAACAGGGAGATCACCATGGTGGGTACTGCCCACGTGTCCAGGAGCTCCATCGACGAGGTGGTGAACGCCATACGGGAGACCTCCCCCGGCGCCGTGGCCGTGGAGCTGTGCCAGGCGCGCTACGATGTCATGAAGAACCCCGCCGTGTGGCAGAACATGGACATCTTCAAGATCATCAGGGAGAAGAAGGCGTCCTTTCTCATGGCCAACCTGGTCATGTCGTCGTTCCAGCGCCGCATCGGGCAGAAGCTCGGGGTGAAGCCCGGGGACGAGATGCGCGCCGCCATCGGGGAGGCCGAGTCCTCCGGCATCGACGTGGTGCTCATGGACAGGAACGTCCAGGTGACGCTTGCCCGTGCCTGGCGGAGGCTCTCCCTCTGGGAGAAGATGAAGATGATCTATGCCTCGCTGGTCGCCGTCTTCGAGGCGGAGGACATCGATGAGCAGGACATCGAGCGGCTCAAGGAAAAGGACATGCTCACCACCGCGGTGGAGGAGATGGCGCGCCACGCCCCCACCATCAAGGAGGTCCTCATCGACGAGCGCGACGCCTACATGGCGAGGAAGATCGCGGACATCCCGTCCGAAAAGGTGGTTGCCGTGGTGGGCGCCGGCCACATGAAGGGGATCCTCAGGCAGATGGAGAACCCCGTGGACGACCTGTCCGGGCTCGAGGAGGTTCCCCCGGGTGCGAGCGGTTTGTGGGCATGGGTGCTGCCGCTGCTCATCATGGGGCTCCTGGTCTCGGGGTTTTTCTTCGGCGGCCCCCGGCACGGCTATGACATGCTCAAGTGGTGGGCCGTCAGCACCATGGTGTGCACCGCCGTGGCAACCATCGTCGTCTTCGCACACCCGGTGACCATTCTCGTGGCAACCCTCTCCGCCCCCCTGACCACGCTCCACCCGGCGCTCGCCTCCGGCTGGTTCGCCGGCCTGAGCGAGGCGTACATGAAGAAGCCCAGGGTGGTGGACTTCGAGCGCATCCACGACGACATCATGACGCTTCGCGGCTGGTGGCGCAATCCCGTCACCCGCATCCTGCTGGTCTTCTTCATGTCGAACCTGGGCAGCAGCATCGGCGTGTTCATCGCTGCGCCCGTCCTGGCCAGGATGGCGCTGGGCGGGTGAACTATGTCGTCTTTCCGCTGAGCAGGCGTGGTCCTGATAGGTCCCACACGAGCCATGTTCCGGTGTCGAAAAACGCGGGAAGCACGATGAGCCCGTCCTTCTCCACGTGCCGGTGCAGGTGCCCGCAGACGACCATGTCCACGCCGCGCTCCGCAGCGATGTTCTCGCGGATGGCCGCGGACGAGGGCCTCACCACCGCTGAAGACTTCACCAGCGCCCGGGCGCACCGGTCCTTGGCGCTCACCGGCAGCCATGCGTCGATGAGCCGGAGCAGGGGCCAGCCGTAGCGGTGGAGCAGCCTGAACCCCGTGTCTGCCGTGGTGAGGGTGTGTCCGTGGGCGATGAGTACCCTTGTGCCGCCGACACAGAGCACCAGTTCCTCGGGCATGATGACGTCGATGCCCTGCAGGCGGGAATCCCTCAGGAGGAAGTCCCGGTTCCCGGGCATGACATGGACCTTCGGTGACCTGAGGGCCTCCATAACCACCGGGCAGCGGCGCTCGAGTCCCGTATACCAGTAGTCGAAGATGTCGCCCAGGATGTACACGGCATCCGCCTCCTGCCGCGCCCGGGACAGCCAGGAGGCGAACCTGTCGCACATGCCCCGCTCCCCGGGTCTCAGGTGGACGTCTGCGACGAAGATCTGCACGCACCCATAAAGGCAAAACTTGCTTGATATTGCAACAAATTCCTTCTATAAAGCCCGTAACCATGGGTTTGTCATACAAGAGGGGGTTCCCGTACCTGGGGAGGAAGAGGAGGAACCCGAGCAATTTCATATACTTGGCCCTGTTCGTGGCAGTGGGGATCGTCTTCTGCGCCTTCCTTGCTCCGGGTTCGAACCGTATCGCTCACGCACCCGTTTCCGCCCCTGATGCCGTTCCTGAACAGGCCCCGCAGTCAGTCCCAGCTCAGGCGCCCGACAAGACCAGGGTGGATATCACCGTAAACCGGGGGGATACCTTGCCCGGCATCCTCAAGGAGAACGGCGTGTCCCTGCGGCAGGCCAAGGATATCCAGGCCACGGTGGAGGAGCTGTGCGACCTGTCGGGACTTACGCCCGGGAACCGCCTCACCCTGCTCTTCGACCGAGAAAACCAGAATCTCCTGGGCGTGGAGTACGTTATCTCCGGTTCGAACATGCTCCTGGTGAACGTGGAGAGCGGGGTCATCGAGGCCAGGACCGAGAGGATCGACCAGGTCGTGGACCCGCACATCGCAGGGACCATGAAGATGATGGACCTCACGGTCCGCAAGGGGGATTCCATCTTCAATCTCCTGACGGGGTGCGGGATCGAAGCCTCGCAGGTCCATGCCCTGTTCACCTGCGCCAGGGACACCTACAACCTGGCCGACATCACGCCGGGCCACCCCTTGAAGATATGGGTCAAGGGCGAGGCCCCGGACACGGTGGCCAGGCTCACCTATGACATCGACCCCGGGAGATACCTGGAGGTCACCCCGCAGGGTGATGCCTTCACGGCGCAGACGCACGAGCGGGCCACGGAGGTCACCTGCGAGCGGGCCCACGGGACCGTGCGGGGTTCCCTGTACGAATCCGCCGTACAGGCAGGCGTGGAGCCAGAGATCGTCATGGAGCTCACGGACATCTTCGGGTGGGACATCAACTTCTTCACGGATCTCCACAACGGCGACACGTACACGGTCCTCTACGAGCGGTACGCCATCGAGGGCGAGCCCGGGGGCTGCGGCCGGGTGCTGGCGGCGAGGTTCGTGATCCAGGGCCGGGAGCACCTGGCCGTGCACTACGAAAACGGCAAGGGCATCAAGGGATACTACGACGAGCACGGGAAACCCATCCGGAAGCTCTTCCTCAAGGCGCCGCTGAACTACCGACGCATATCATCGGGGTTCTCGCTCAGCCGCATTCACCCCATCTTCCACGTCCGCAGGCCCCATCTCGGCGTGGACTATGCAGCCCCTTCGGGGACGCCGGTGGTCGCCCTGGGCGACGGCCGGGTCACTGTGTGCGGGTGGGTCAGGGGCTACGGCAAGACCATCAGCATCAGGCACCCGGCAGGGTATGTGACCCACTACGGCCACCTGTCCCGGTTCGCCAAGGGTATCGGAAAAGGAAGGAAGGTCTCCCAGGGGGAAGTGATCGGGTACGTGGGCGCAACAGGCTACGCCACGGGGCCTCACCTCGACTTCAGGGTTCAGCACAAGGGACGGTTCGTGAACCCGTTGTGGCTCAAGCCGGTGAACGGACCGGCGCTCGGCGGCAGGGCCCTGGCCGGCTTCAGGCAGGAGAGCCTCAAGCGGCTCACCATGCTGGATGACCAGACCCTTGACAGGCCGCTCAGGGTCAGCGCAGTACAGTAGGATCCCACACATTAACAGCGTTCAGGAGGTGTTCTATGGGCGGGTACGTACTCATCACCATTGTCGTCCTCACGGTGCTCTTTCTCGTCTCAGCGGTAAAGATCCTCAACGAATACGAACGTGCAGTGGTGTTCCGGCTCGGGAGGGTGCTGGGAGATCCCAAGGGCCCGGGGCTGATCATCATCATCCCCTTCGTGGACCGGTTCATCCGGATCAGCCTGAGGACCATCGTGCAGGACGTACCGCCCCAGGACGTGATCACCAAGGACAACGTCACGGTCAAGGTGAATGCGGTGG
>CAZNGL010000039.1:0-22238 GCA_964572405.1 uncultured Bacteriovoracaceae bacterium | reverse complement strand
TGCGCGGCGTGCAAGAAGATCAGGGACGACAAGGGGTACTGGAACCAGCTGGAGAGCTACCTCGAGGAGCACTCCGACGCGGTGTTCAGCCACGGCCTGTGCCCGGAGTGCTTCCAGCAGTACTTCCCTGATGCGGCCAAGCCGAGGAAGGAATGAGGCGTTCGCGCAGCGGGAAGCTGTTCATGAGAGGGAAGGACAGGATATGCTGCGAGTACGAGAACGCGTCGTATGATTATGTCTCATAATCTCTGCTTGCAGCATCAAGCATGAGATAGTGTTGAGGCATTTCTAACTGAAAATTCATCGAGCGCATAGAGCACGGGGTGTATTCCTGAGGAGTTCCCCCCAATCACAGTCTAGGTGATTTACTCCGGGGCATCACGTCTGGACATTCCTGATCCCGAACTCAACGGCGAAATCTGTAGCCTTGACGATCGGACGTATCCTCTTGTTGTCTTTCTCAAGTTCAACGATTCCGTACCCGGCCATGGTCTTCAGGGTTCGGGACAGGTTGCTGCTCTTTCTCCCGGTCAGGCTTTCCAGTTCCTTGATCGAGGCCGGCCGCTTCTCGAGGATGACCCGCAGCAAATCCTGGTTGTCATTGCTGAGAACCTGGGCCATCGACTGGATGGACTCGAACCAGATCTTGGGCTCTCCCTTCTTGGGGGTATATTCGCCTTTCGCTATTGCGATCGTCCTATCGCGATATTTTGTTCTCGACATTATCCCGACCTTCAGCACCTTCGGTGTCATGATGCGTCACTCCTTTCCCCTCTTCAGGAAGCTCTCAACTTCCTTCCAGAAGTCGACCATCAGCTGTTCTGCCGACTCAAACTCGTACGGTTCGATCCTGCTCTTTCTGTGTATGTGGTCCCATGTGGTCTTGGTTGCGGCAAAACGCTTCCGCCGTGGTCATATTGCATGTGCGTTGTCGTATCCAAGTATCCTCTCGCTGTTTTTGTCATGCAGGGTCAGGGTGTATCGAATGCCGTGAGGCACCTGGTCTGTCGCTGTAGTCTTCCACGCTTCTATCTTCACCCAATACCCGCTTTCCATGAGGAACTTCTCCCCATGCAGCAGCAGGAGATTTTCCAGGCCGGTCATTGGCTTAGCCATGCCCGCGAGAGCTCCTCTTCGTTATAGTTATCATCTGATGATAACTATAAGACCTTTATCGTCACGGATCAAGCTTTTATGAGAGAGGGGGCATTGCCATGTGGATTTACATGAGGGGCATCCGCACGAAACAGGAGGTGACAGTATCCCAGCATGTGTGTGACTATCTGTAAGCGCCACGTAAACCGCACCCTCGTCGCATAGGCCGGGTCTGTAGTCGGCACCTAATCTTCTTGCCTTCCCCCGGCATACCCGATAACTATGCCCTTCGGGGGCAGACCATGAGAAAGATCTCACTCAGGATCATCCCGGGCGACGGGATCGGCGTCGAGGTGATGCGCGAATGCATGAGGATCGTGCCGGTCCTCGAGGAGGTCCACGGCGGCATCTCGTTTGCCGTGCAGGCGCACGACTGGGGGTGCCGGTACTTCCTGGAACACGGGTCCATGATGCCCGCAGACGGCCTGACGATCCTGTCCGACTGCGACGTGATCCTGCTCGGGGCCGTGGGGTTCCCCGGCGTGCCCGACCACGTGTCCCTGCAGGGGCTGCTCCTGCCCATCCGCCAGGGCTTCGACCAGTACGTGAACCTGCGGCCCGTCCGGCTCCTCGAGGGGCTCGAGTCCCCGCTGCGGATCGCCTCCCGGCGAGACATCGACTTCGTGGTGATCCGGGAGAACTCCGAGGGGGAGTACTGCGGGAGAGGGGCCTTCCTGAACGAGGGCACGCCCGGAGAGGCGGCCGTCCAGGAGGCGCGCTTCACCCGCAGAGGCGTGAGCAGGATCATCCGCTACGCCTTCGAGTATGCCGTCCGCCACGCCCGCACCGGCCTCGTCAGCGCCACCAAGTCCAACGCGCTGAACTACTCCATGGTCTTCTGGGACAGGATCTTCGAGGAGATCCGCCCCTCGTACCCCGCCATAGCCTCGAGGAGCATGCACGTCGACGCCCTGGCCGGGCTCATGGTCATGCGCCCGTCCGCCCTCGACGTGGTCGTGGCCAGCAACCTCTTCGGCGACATCCTCACCGACCTCGGCTCGGCCATGCTCGGCAGCATCGGCATCTCGCCGTCGGCGAACATCAACCCGGAGCGCCGCTTCCCCAGCATGTTCGAACCCGTCCACGGGTCCGCCCCCGACATCGCAGGAGCGGGCATCGCGAACCCGGTGGGCATGATCTGGTCCATGGCCCTCATGCTGGAGCACCTGGACCTGGCGGAGGCCGCCTCCCTGCTCATGAAGGCCCTGGAGTCTGTGCTGGCGGCCGGGCGCGTGCGCACGCCCGACATGGGTGGCACCGGCACCACCGCGGGGGTGGTGGACGAGGTCTGCCGTGCGCTTCGTTCGGGGCGCTGACCCCGTGCGCCCCTTCGGTGCGCGTCCGGCGTGATCGTGCGACCCGCCTGTCAATTGTGTCCTTGTCTGGAGGCGGGTTTTTTTGTTACAACGTCGGGCAATTCCCCAACAGGAGATCACCATGCTCACAGCGACGCACCTGCAGCGGTATGCCGACGTCCTCATCTGGGGTCTGAAGACGGCCCGAACCAAGCGTTTCAGGAAAGGCGACATCGTCATGGTCCGCTACGACATGGCCGCGCTGCCGCTGGCAGAGGTGGTGTTCGCGAAGCTGCTCGACCTCGGTCTGCATCCGGTCCAGAGGGTCTCCATGAGCCCCGGCATGGAGCACGATTTCTATGCCCGGTCGAACCCCGGCCAGCTCGCCTTCCGGACACCCGGGGACGAGGAGCTCTTCAGCTCGGTCAACGGCAGCATCTCGCTGCGCGCCCCCGACTCCATCACCCACCTGAGCGACGTGCGGCCCGAGAAGATCGGCAAGGCGGCCGTGGCCCGCAAGTACCTCAGCGACATCCTCGACAGGCGCGAGGCCGCAGGCGAGTTCGGGTGGACCCTGTGCATCTACCCCACCCCTGAGCTCGCCAGGCATGCAGGGGTCGACCAGGACACGTACGCCGGCCAGATCATCCGGGCCTGCGCCCTGAAGAAGGCCGACCCGGTGTCCTGGTGGAAGGACATCCACCGCGAGGCCCAGGCCATCAAGCGCTGGCTGAACGGGCTCAAGGCCGTGAGCTACCGCATCGAGTCCGATCAGATGGACCTCACCGTCACCCCCGGGCTCCAGAGGAGGTGGGTGGGCATATCAGGCCACAACATCCCGAGCTTCGAGCTGTTTCTCTCCCCGGACTGGCGGGGCACCCAGGGGCGGTACTTCGCGGACCAGCCAGCGTATCGCAGCGGCAACTACGTGCAGGGGGTCCGCCTCCACTTCAAGGACGGATCCGTGGTGAAGGCCTCTGCGGAGCAGGGGGAGGAGTTCCTCAGGAAGCAGATCGCCATGGACAGGGGGGCCGGACGGCTGGGCGAGTTCTCCCTGACGGACCGGCGGTTCTCCAAGATCACCATGTTCATGGCCAACACCCTGTACGACGAGAACTTCGGGGGTGACAACGGGAACTGCCATGTGGCGCTGGGAGCCTCCTACTCCGACACCTATGACGGGGATGCCTCGGAGCTCACCCCGGAGAAGAAGAAGGAACTGGGGTTCAATGACTCGGCCCTGCACTGGGACCTGGTCAACACCGAGAAGAAGCGAGTGTCGGCGCGCCTCGCCTCGGGCAGGAGCGTCACGGTGTACGAGGACGGCGTGTTCGCCTGCTGACCCTGCGCCTGTTCCCGATGGGTCCTGCTGCGTGCCATGGCCCCATCGTGATGTGCGGGGTGCAGGATGGTTTTTCAAAAGAAACGCCGCGTTCGGGCCTCTTTTCTGTGCAACCGGGACATATCCGACCAGTATGGCGCATCAGGGGGCATGCTGCCGGGCTGAATTTCAAAATTGCAATTGCCCCCGTGGCGGAAATTCATTATGATAATTCGGCCTGTTGCACTGAATGTACCCCTCCTCTGCGACACAAGACCACCTTGGCGGGACGGGAATGAGCGATAAGTCCATATACCAGGAGCTGAAGAAGCGGGTGCGTGACCTGGAGCGGGCCGCAGCCAGGCGGCGCAGCCACGAGGACGACCTTCAGGAGGCTGCGGAGAAGTACCACATCCATTTCTCGCTGGCCAACGACGTCATCTACACCATTGACAAGGACTTCATCGTGACGAGCGTTTCGCCCAGCGTGGAAAGGGTGCTGGGCTACAAACCCGAGGAGCTGGTGGGCAGGTCCGTGGCCGAGGTGAGGGTCATCCCCCCTTCGTACCTGGACAAGGCCATGCGGGAGACCCTCCAGGTCCTGCGGGGGGAGCGGATCATCGGGTCGACCTATGAGTTCATCACCAAGGACGGGCAGGTGAAGTACGGCCAGGTGAGCGGCGTTCCGTACATGCGCGACGGCAGGGCCAGGGCCATCATCTCCGTGGCCCGGGACATCACGGAGCTCGTCGTCATGGAGCGGTCGCTGCGCGAGAGCGAGGAACGGTTCCGCGCCATCTTCGAGTCGGCCCAGGACTGCATCTTCATCAAGAACCCGGACCTCGAGTACGCCTTTGTGAACCCCTGCATGGAGAAGGTCCTGGGGCTTCCGTCCGGTGAGATCATCGGGAAGAAGGACGAGGAGCTCTTTGCAGGCTGGTCCGAGTCCAGGACCGGAGAGGAGGACGCCAGGGTCATTGCGGGAGAGGTGGTGGAAGGTGAGTACACGAGGGTTCTCAGGGACACGGTGATGACGTTCCATTTCATCAAGGTCCCCATGAGAGACGCCTCCGGCCGGATCACCGGGCTGTGCGGGATCGCCAGGGACATCACCGAGCGCAAGCGTTTCGAGGAGCAGCTCCTGGCCAAGGAACGGGAACTCGCCCACCAGGCGCGGTTCCTGGAGGAGATGAACATCACCCTGAAGGTGCTCCTCGACTCCCGGGAGAAGGAGAAGAAGCAGGCCCAGGAGCTCATCGTGTCCAAGGCACGCAAGATCATCTACCCCTACCTGGAGAAGCTCGATGCGTGCGCGGCGGACGAAGAGGTGCGCATCTACCTGAACATCATCAGGTCGAACCTGGACGAGCTCCTGGCGCCCTATGTCAACCCGCTCTCCCAGCAGTACCTCAACTTCACCCCCATGGAGATGAGGATCGCCGACCTCATCAGGCAGGGGAAGACCACCAAGGAGATCGCGGGCCTGCTCAAGGTGTCCCCCTTTGCGGTATCCTTCCACCGGAGCAACATCAGGAAGAAATGCGGCCTGCAGAATGCAAAGAGAAACCTGAGGGCATACCTCAATGCCATCGAACAGGAGCCCCGGTCAGAATAACAGGGTGAACCTGTCATTTTACTGATTGTTTTTTGGCATTGATATAATCGCCTGAAATATGGCATTACAGGAGCGTATGTAAAGGAGGGTATAGATTTTTTCATGTTGGCTTCATTGTCCGGCCCCCATGCAGGGACAATGAAGTCTTTTTTTTTGTACGGACAAGAAGTCCTCTCCACAGGCACGGACACGCCGCAGGCACGCCGTGGCGCATGAGCGCACGGCCGGGTCACGCCCGGGCCGGGAATGGTCCTGCAGGGAAAACCTTTGACTTGTCGCCGCAGGTTCTCTATACCGTGGACTCTGAACGTGCAGAGGCGGTGGCCATGGCAAGGGCGAAGCAGGGAGACAGGGTAAGGGTGAACTACACGGGGCGGTCCGAGGACGGCCAGGTCTTCGAGGCCTCCACCGGCTTCACCCCGTTCATGTTCACCATCGGCGCCGACGAGGTGGTCAAGGGCTTCGAGGACGGGATTCTGGGCATGGAGCCCGGCGAGCGGAGGACCTTCACGGTGGACCCCGAGGACGCGTTCGGCCCCTACGACGAGGACCTCGTCATCGAGGTCCCCCTCTCGGAGATCCCCCCGGGCCTCGACGTGCACGTGGGCATGGATTTCGAGGTGGAGGACGACGAGGGCACCGTCGTCCCGGCCGTGATCATCAGGGTCATGGACGATGCCGTCCTGGTGGACGCGAACCCGCCGCTGGCGGGCAAGCGGGTGATCTACGAGGTGGAGCTCCTGGAGATCGTGGGGAGGAAGTCCCGCCCGACGAAGGACACGCGGGGCGTATCCTGACAGCGGCCCCGGGGCGCCCCGGGAGCCTCAGCGCTTCACCACCAGCACCGGATGCCTCGCCTTCCTCACCACCTTTTCCGACACCGAGCCCAGCAGCATCTCCTCGAGGTTGCTCTTGCCGTGGGAGCCCACCACGATGACCGAGGGGTTCACCTCGTCGGCAACCTTGAGCACCACCCGTACCGGGATGCCCTTCTCGATGCGCTCGCTCACCGAGAACCCGAGCTGCCGCAGCTCGTTGCCGATGAAGCCGATCTGCTCGAGGGTGCGTTTCTGGATCTCGTTCTCGATGCTCACGTAGTCCTGGATGGTGCTGTAGGAGCTCAGCAGCTCGAGGTTCGACTGGTCGATGACGTGGAGCACCACCACCTCGGCGCCGCCCGCATCCCTGAGCTGCTTCACGTACTGGAGGGCCTTGTGGGCCGCATCGGAGAAATCGGTGGGGAACAGGATCTTCTCGAACATTTCGACGGCTCCTTTCCTCGTCAGGGGATCACCCTGAAGGTATAGTACCTGCGGGAAACGATTTGTCAATGCACCCGCTCCATCGTGCGCTGCAGGACGCCTCAGGCGGGCCTCATGCACTCGGGCGAGTCGCTGCGCGGGTCGTTCACCAGCCGGGAGACCTCGTACGCCTCCATGGGCTCCGGGGGGTACGGCTTCAGGCAGGAGACAAGGGCGGCGTCATCCGGGCGGCCGGGCGTGAGCCAGAGCCCGTAGTCCCCGGGCCCCAGGATGACCGGCATGCGGTCGTGGATGGGGGCCACCAGGGGGTTGGCGCCGGTGGTGACGATGGTGCTGGACAGGACCTCCCGGCCCGTGTTCCTGTCCTGCCACCGGTCCCACAGGCCGGCCAGGGCGAAGGGCTGTCCGGACCTCATCCGGATGAGATAGGGGGTCTTCGCCTTTTCCCCCTTCCTCCACTCGTAGAAGGCGTCGGCGAAGATGAGGCACCGCCGCTTCCGGTAGGGGTCGCGGAAGGAGGGCTTCTCGGAGAGCGTCTCGGCCCTGGCGTTGATCAGGCGGGCGCCCATGGACTGGTCCTTTGCCCAGGAGGGGATGAGTCCCCAGCGGGTGAGGGTGAGCCGGGGCACCGGGGTGTTCAGCACGGCCAGGATGTCCTGGGCGGGTGCCACGTTGTACCGCGGCCTGAACGAGGACACCGCGGCCCCGTCGATGTCGAGGTCCACGAAGCCCGCCTGGATGGTCAGGGGGTCCGCGATCTGCACGAAGCGCCCGCACATGCCCATGGAGCATACCGCCTTCGGGCCCGGGAATCCAGAGGGAATCGCGCCGCAGACCAGAACACCGTTTGTCATCCTGTCATATGATCTGGTACAATGGCCCCGATACCAGGCGAGGGAGGTATGACATGAACAGGGCTGTCTGGTTGGTCATGGCGATCATCGTGGTGTCCGCCGCGGGCGCCTCCGCCCAGGGGCCGTGGAAGCTGGCCAAGGATGCCGACGACATCAGGGTGTATACGCGTGCCGTTCCCGGCTCGGAGGCCAACGAGTTCAAGGGCGTGGCCGACGTGGACGCACCGCTGGAGGTGATCCTCGAGGTCTTCAAGGACATCCCCTCCTTCCCCCAGTGGTACGGCTTCTGCAAGGAGATCCGGCTCCTGAAGCAGGAGGGCGAGGACCGCCGCATCATCTACTTCGTGCTGGAGACCACGGGCCCGGTGAAGGACCGGGACATGGTCATCGACGCCCGGGACACCAGGGACCTCCAGGGGGGGAAGGCGCTGATCTCCATGAGCGCCTTCAGGGAGGACTACGTGCCCAGGGTGGGCAAGTATGTCCGCATGACCGACATGACCGGGTCCGCCGCCCTGGTGCGCGTGGATGCGGACACCACGAACGTGGTGTACACGGTGAAGGCCGATCCCGCGGGTTACATCCCGTCCTTCATCTCCAACATGCTCCAGAAGGAGCAGCCCTATCTCACGCTCAAGGGGCTCCGCGAGATGGTGAAGCGGGACGTATACTGGGAGCGCGCGGGGATGGCGAAGAAGAGGTGAGGGCCCGGAAGGGCCGGCATGGCCATGGGAGACGCACCTGACGTGAAAGACCCCTGGAAGGTCTTTGACCTCTGCCCGGGCTGCGGGGCAAAGGGGGTCGAGGTGCGCGCCGACCGGTCGGTGCGGTGCCGGCGGTGCGGGCTGCACCTGTACCTGAACGTGGCCGCCGCGGTGGCCGGCCTCATCGAGGACGACATCGGCAGGCTCCTCATGACCATCCGGGCCAAAGACCCGGGAGACGGCATGCTCGACCTGCCCGGCGGGTTCGTGGACCCGGCCGAGTCCGCCGAGGACGCCCTGGTCCGCGAGGTGAAGGAGGAACTGAACCTCGACGTGGCGCGGTGCTCCATCCGGTACCTGGGGTCGTTCCCCAACACGTATCCCTACAATGGCATCCGCTACGCCACCCTGGACGCGGCCTTCGTGTGCTCCGTGGACTCGTACGCCCCCCAGCGGCTCTCGGACGAGATCCGCGACGTGAGGCTCTACAACCCCGACGACATCAGGCTCGAACTCATCGCCTTCGGGTCCATCAGGAGGATCGTGGAGGCGTATGTGAAGAGGAGGAAGCGGTAGGGGGAAGGGGCGTGCAGTCCAAGGTCATCTACGAGCGGTTCCTGTGGTTCCACACCCGGGTGAAGTCCGGGGGGTTCCCGAACACGAGGACACTCTCGGAGCGCTTCGAGGTCTCCCGCAAGACCGCCCAGCGGGACATCGCGTTCATGCAGGACCGGCTCATGGCCCCGCTCGTCTACGATGCCGGCCGCAGGGGGTACCGCTACGAGGGTGCCTTCGAGCTGCCCGGGCTGTGGCTGGACGAGGAGGAGCTGACCGCGCTGCTCGTGTCGTACCGGATGGCCTCCCTCGTCCCGGACAGCGCCCTGAAAGGGGCGTTGCGGAGCTTCCTGGACCAGGCGCTCACCCTGCTGGGCTCCGCCGGGAAGGTGTCGCTCGCCGACCTGAACGAGATGGTGTCGGTGAAGAACGTCGGGTACTCCCGCACCAGCGGGCCGACCTTCCACCTCGTGCTCGACAGCCTGGTCAGCGGCAGGGCCCTGCGCATCGACTACTACTCCCCGCACAACGGCGAGACCACCACCCGGGAGGTCTTCCCCCTGCACCTGCTCCACTACATGGGCACCTGGCACCTCATCGCCCACTGCGGCCTGCGCGGGGGGCTCAGGTACTTCACCCTGTCGCGCATCACGAAGATCGGCCCGTCCCGGTACAGGCCGGACAGCCGCATCCCGCAAGGCTCCATCAAGGAGTACATCAGGAGGAACTTCGGCATCCTGGCGGGAGAGGAGACGTATGAGGTGTGCCTGCGCTTCTCGAAGGAAGCCACGCCCTGGGTGGCCGAACAGGTCTGGCACCCGGGGCAGAAGGCCGAGCGCAGGGACGACGGCACCCTGTGCCTGAGTTTCCCCGTGGCCGACCTGCGGGAGGTGAAGCGGGAGGTCCTGCGGTACGGGGCGGAGGTGGAGGTGCTGTCGCCGGCGGAGCTGCGTGAAGAGGTGAAGGTTGAGATCGCGAGGATGCGCGGCGTGTACGGGTGAGGGTATACATTGACTGTACCACAGCAGTGTCTTATCTAAGAGAAAGGAGGTCCTTCACATGAAAGATGAAGCATTGCTGAAGAGAATAGTCCTGAACCCCAGGATCATGAACGGGAAGCCTGTCATCTGCGATCTTTTCTTGCGGCACACAAAGAGCTGGCGGCGAGAGTGACAGAGCTGGAAAGAAGACTCACAACTCACGATGAACACATCCTGGTAATCATCGATGCGATCAGACGGCTCATGACTGAACCTGAAACGACAAAGAAGAAAAGATTGGGTTTCTGAGGAATGGAGAACATTGATCGAGGTGCTCCCGAAAGATGATGGATGAAAATATCTTTCTGGTAGGACACGCCTTGGGGGTGGAGGTGTGTTAAAGTAGGGTTTTCCGAATTTGGCGGAGGAAAGGAAAAACAGGGGATACCTGAACAGATGGATGCTTCAGGAGGTGATGATCCTCCTTGAAAAGAGGTCTTTCGCATGAAGTTTGATGAGATGTTCAAGAGGGCGACCGGGAAAGAAGAAGCCCCATTCGATTATCAGAGGAAGATGGCTGAGGCCGATGTTTTCCCTTCATTGCTTGAAGCGCCCACCGGCATGGGCAAGACTGCGGCTGCCGTTCTGAGTTGGTTGTGGCGAAGAAGATTTGCCAGAGATGAAATCCGTAAAACCACACCGAGACGCCTCGTATACTGCCTCCCCATGCGCGTGCTCGTGGAGCAGACTAGGGACTGCGCAGTCATGTGGCTCCACAAACTTGATATCCTAGAAGGCAAAGCCGTTCTTGAAGAGGAAAACGGCAGGCAGAAACTCAAGGAATATGATCCATGGCACGGAGAAGATGACCCGGATAAGATCCGGGTGCACATCATCATGGGCGGTGATGTGGACCGGGACTGGGACATGTACCCGGAGCGGGATGCGATCCTGATAGGCACACAGGACATGCTTCTTTCCCGCGCCCTGAACCGTGGGTATGCCATGAGCCGCTATCGGTGGCCGGTGCAGTTCGGCCTGCTCAACAACGATTGCCTGTGGGTGATGGACGAGGTGCAGCTCATGGGGAACGGCCTAGGCACAACGACGCAACTCCAGGCCTTCCGCCGTCTCTTCTCAACCGTCTCCCCGGTGCGCTCGCTCTGGATGAGCGCCACTATGCATGAGGACTGGCTCAAGACAGTCGATTTCGATGGTGATCAGGATGCACCAGTTACGCTGAGACCCCTTGATGAAGACCGAAGAAGCAGGATCTTCCAGGATCGATTCGAGGCAACAAAATTTATCAACAAAGCATCGTTCGAGATCAATGATGACGGAAAGGAAGCAGCACGTTCAGCCGAAGAAAATCATAAACCGGGAACGCTCACACTTATAGTCGTCAATACCGTGAAACGAGCACAGGCAATTTATTCACAGCTTGATAAAATGAGGACCAAGAAACAGGGTGGGTTAAAGGCTGACCTTGTTTTACTACATTCCCGCTTCCGTCAACCTGACCGGGGGCTGCACATGTCCCGGCTCCTTGCCCAACCCGGAGAACACGGGACTATTGCCGTATGCACGCAGGTCATCGAGGCAGGAGTGGACATTTCGGCCAGGACTCTCATCACCGAGCTTGCACCCTGGTCATCGCTTGTGCAGCGCTTCGGCCGCTGCAACCGGTATGGCGAATACGACGAAGCAAGTATCATCTGGATACCCTATGCCGATCTGACAGATGACAAGAAGTTGAAGCCCGCACCATACAGTGGCGAAGAACTCCGCACAGCCGCTGGCCGCCTGAAAGACCTCTCTGATGCAGGCCCGCATAAACTCCCTTCTTTCAACGACCCCCTGGCTTTCACGCACGTCCTGCGCCGCAAGGATCTGATCGAGCTCTTCGATACCACCCCGGATCTTTCCGGAGCTGATATTGATGTCTCGCGATTTATCCGCGAGGCTGATGAATATGATGTGCAGGTCTTCTGGCGCAACATCCCGCAGACAGGACCCACCCCGGAAGAGAAAGGCCCGGCCAGAGAGGAGCTATGCTCCGTGCCTATCAATAAGGATCTTACCCAGAAAACGCTTTGGCGATGGGATCAACTGGAAAAGCACTGGTCAAGGCCAAGGTCTGTTTATCCCGGCCTTGTCCTCATGCTGGGTACCGACCAGGGCGGGTATAATCCCCACCTTGGCTGGACAGGTAAAGAGAAGAACACTGAGCCGATCAAAAATGTCCTGGCATCCGTACCTGAGAGCAACGACGATGACCCGAATTCACGCGCACAATCGTGGCAAACCATTGCTGAGCATACAGACCTTGTCATTGACACACTATCTGGGTTCTTGGGCAATGGCATTTCGGACTTAGAAAAGCTCGAACAGGCAGCCCTCATGGAAGCCGCCCGCTGGCATGATGCAGGCAAGGCCCATCCACAGTTCCAGCAAGCAATTCCGGCTGGTGCGCCATGCAAGGCAATATGGGGCAAATCAGCAACCAGGATGAAACGCTACGAGCGCAAGGGATTCCGCCACGAGCTTGCCTCGGCCCTGGCAATGCTCTCCCATGGTGTGTCAGACCTTGCCACTTACCTGGCGGCAGCTCACCATGGCAGGGTTCGACTTTCCATCCGTTCGCTGCCGCATGAGTCGCCACCGCCGGAAACCGACCGGCGTTTTGCACGTGGCATCTGGGAAGGCGACATCCTCCGGGAGGCTGAACTCTGCGCGGGGCTCATCTTGCCGGAGACCTCTCTCAGACTCAATTACATGGAGCTTGGCGAAGATCCCGAAACCGGGATGAGTTGGCTGGCGCGCATGCTAAACCTAAGAGACAGCCTCGGACCGTTCCGGCTGGCATTCCTGGAAACCTTGCTGCGCATAGCCGACTGGCGGGCGAGCGCCCAAACAACCAATGCTAAACAGGAGAACCTATGAACGAGATCATCCTGAAAGGCTGTACCCCTGAACCACTCATGGGCTACCTTAAGGCTCTGGGAGTCTTAAGGATAATCGCTGAGCAGAAAGACCCGGACATCCGAGGCTGCTGGCAGGATGGGGTGTTTGTTCTTACTTCCATACTTACCTCAGAGGAACTCACCGACTTCTTCCTTTACACATACAAGCCAACACCAGTAATCGTTCCATGGAGTGGTGGAGATTTTTTCGGAGTGTCCCTTGAAACAGGTCCTGTTCTCTACAGTAAAACGCCCACAGCTTCAAAAATAATCGAGTCATTTCTCTCAACTTCGAGCGATAATCTTGCAGATTATCGCTTAGCATTAAACAGTGCCCTCTCAACACTCTCTCAATGCTGTATATCAACAAAAGGTGACATGGAGAATAAGGAACTCAAGCGACGTTACATCAATGCGCTGCGTAATGTATCTCTGGAATCCGTTACCAACTGGATTGACACCTGTGCCGTATTGACTTCGGACAAGGCCACATTCAGCACCCTTCTCGGCAGCGGTGGAGGTAGCGACGGAAACACACACTTCTCAGACAATTTCATGCAGAATTTATGGGAGGTCCTGCCGGACTTTGATTCACAACGAAAGAAGCCGAACGGTTCGAGCCGCACTTTGCTTGATAATGCATTATGGGAAACAAACACCTCTGAACTTGTACCCAACCGGACATCATCATTGTATGACGCCGGTGCAGGGGGAGGGGCAAACGCGGGCCAAGGTTTTGAGAGAATCTCCCTTGCAAATCCATGGAATTTCATTCTCTGCATTGAAGGCTCGCTTGTGTTCGCAGGCGCGATCTCGCGTCGGCAAGCAGCAGGAGAAAAGGGGCGCGCTGCCTTCCCATTCCAGGTCAGATTGACATCCACCAGGCTCGACTCATCCACTGATAAAGAAACATCGGGAAGAGAAATCTGGCTTCCGATATGGGAAAAACGGGCCACCTATAGTGAGATCGCCATGATTTTTACTGAAGGACGTGTGGCCATAGGATCGAAACCGGCCGAACGTGGGGTCGATTTCGCCCGTGCGGCAGCAAGCCTTGGGATTGATCGGGGTATTCAGACATTCCACCGTTATGCTATTGTCAAGGGTCGTATCGGGGGTGAGAACTATAATACATCCGCCCATCTGGGCTGTTTTAAAGTGAGCAATCGTCCCAATGTCAACCTTCTTCAAGAGATCGATCCTTGGCTTGACCGCTTCCGCCCATCTGCTTCCGACGATAAGACTCCTCCTCGCTTCAGGTCGGCTTTACGCCGGATAGAGACATCCGTATTCAGCTTCTGTCAATATGGGGGGGCTCAACGGTTTGCAGATATCCTCTGTGCTTTAGGTCTGGCGGAAGAAGAACTCGCAAATGGAGAAAAATTCCGCAAGGATAAAAATCTCCGTCCAATTGTTGGATTGTCTCCAGCATGGCTGAATGCCGCCGATGATGGATCAGTCGAGTTCGAGATCGCGCTCGCATTGGCCGGTATTTATGATGCCGCATACAAGATAGGTCCGCTGCGCGCCAACCTAGAGCCTGTCAAGTCAAGAATAGACAAGCAAGGTGGTTTATATGCCACCTGGGCGGAACGCGGCCGCGAGGTGGTATGGAACTCCACTGACCTTGCCCGCAATCTGGCGGCAGTGCTTGAGCGGCGGATCATGGACGGTGTGCGGGCCAGGTGTGAAAGACTGCCCCTGGCCTGCCGGAGAACAGCGTCCCTTAATGCCATAGCAGCGTTCATTCATGGGGAAACCGATGACGAGCGTATCATGGAATTACTCTGGGGCATGGTGTTGATCGATCATAGCCAGACTTATCCTAAACTGAACAGATGTATTCTGGACAGCCCTCCCCTTCCGCGCAGTTATGCGTTACTCAAACTGCTTTTCCTGCCGCATCCGGTACGCACGAGCACAGGAGATATGGATGTCCGGCCTGAGATGGCTATATTACCTATGCTACGCGCAGACCGCACGGGCGATGCCTGCACCATTGCCATACGACGGCTGCGAGCCACCGGCCTTACTCCCATGCCGTACAGCACAAGAAGCAGTGCTTCTCAAAACAGAGATTGGTATATGCCGGACCCTGTCCGTCTTGCTGCTGCTCTGCTCATACCCTTATCATCACAGGGCATTGATACCCTGAAAAACATGGTCCTTAGGCCAGATAAAAATACAGAAGCCGTCGCAATATGACGGATGAAAAGGAGATTAGGATATGTCAAACGGAAACGGAATCGATTATACCAAATTAGGCTCAGAACCGAGACTCCTTATAGAAGCGGAGTTAAAGCCTCTGCAGGGTGAACGGTTTCAACCCACAGGCTTCGCGGACCTTGGCGCGGCTAGATATTCCCTGCCGGATGGAACGGAAATGCTGCTTGTCGAGTCGGCACAGTCCGTGGCCAATCGTATGGAGTTGGCATGCTGGGATGAAAAGAAGGGAGATTATATCTCTGAGCTGAGAGGTTTACCATTTATCCAAGTGAATTATAGTTCTCAGCCTCTCACAAACTCAGTACTCGAAGCTCATCGAATCAATTCCGAATATATTATGAGCACAAAGTTTAAAGATGATTTTTCTAGAGAAATAAATTGCCAGAAAGACATGCCCATTGATTGGCTCCTATTGCGGAAGTCTATTTTTAAATATGATATAGGTTCTTTACTTCATGGTTCTTTCCTTGAGGAAATTGACGGGCGGTTGCGCATCACACGTGCTATCAGTGGTTTTATTGAAGCTAAAGATGTCTCGGTTGCAGAGAACGGTGGCGTAAAAAATAATTTCGTACAACAAACCCTAAAACAGGGAGAAGGGAATGTACCCTTCCACCGCACTGAATTCACGGCAAAGAATATCACAGCTTATTTCAACCTCGACCTTGCCTTGCTCCGTGGCTACGGACTAAACGAGAATGCAACAAAACTGCTCATAGCACTGTCCCTTTTTAAAATACGTCGTTTCCTTTCAACCGGACTGCGATTGCGTACGGCATGTGACTTGGATCTCATAGGAGGTCTTAAAATAACCAGACCCAATGATTTCGTTGTCCCAGACGAAGAAAAACTGTTGGAAGAATGTACTGCACTGATCAGTACCTGCAAGAACGCCAATCTCTTTGCAGATCCGACCGTGACGATAGTGAATTGGAAACCCAGCGTAAAGAAAGGGAAGACAAAAGAAGCCGAATCAGGGGCAGATGACGAGGTGACCACAGAATGATAGGAATAGCCATCACCTTTCCCTGTGGCCGCTTTCACGCCACACCTTGGGGGCGGCATGTGAACGAGGCCGCGCCCGAATGGCCGCCATCTCCTTGGCGTATCCTGCGTACCCTCATAGCAACCTGGAAGCGCAAGCTTAATGGTAATGCCATGTGTGATCCCCAGGTTGTTGAGAGCCTGCTCCATAAGATATCCATCCCACCGCTGTTCGTGCTGCCACCGGCATCCATCAGCCATACCCGGCACTTCATGCCCTGGTTCAAGAAAGGGCCGTCAGACCGCACGCTGGTGTTCGATGGGTTTGTCGCAATGGATAAGACATATCCCGTCATCTGTCTCTGGCCTGAAACAACTCTTGATACACAGGAACATACTGTCCTCGGCGCTCTCATTTCTAATATGAACTTCCTTGGCCGGGCAGAATCCTGGGCAGATGCACGCATACTATCAGACGACGAGGCTACGGCTGCGTGTGATGCTGTAAACTGTATGCCCATCACCGGGAATCTTAACAGGGCGGAATTCGACACCGTGCGCGTGCTCTGCGCCGATCCCGTTACAGCTTTCGAAAACGAGCATACCCCGAAACATCATCGGACCGAGGGTCGGGGAAAGGCTAAACAAACCATAAGCACCCCATTGTACGATCCGGACTGGCACCTCAGCATGGAAACCCTGGAACTGCATAACAAGCGCTGGTCAGATCCCCCTGGCTCTCAGTGGATAACATATCTCAGGCGCAAGGACTGTTTTGCGGTTCAGCCACGGCAGGCAAAGAACATTATTGAACGGCCACGGCCGACCATGGCGCGCTTTGCCATTGACGGCTCTGTACTCCCGCTGGCGGAAGAGACCCTTCGCATTGCTGAAACTGCTCGTCGGACAGCCATGGGTGTATTCCGTCGTATCGAAGAAAGACGACTCAACCATGGGGGCAGGACAAAAAACAAACCACGACCCCGTTCCGAGGTCTTTTCAGGCAAGAACGCAGAGAGTGTCCCTCTGGAAGGACATCGTCATGCATACTACATCCCCACGGATGAGGACGGCGATGGCCGTATCGACCACCTAACCGTTATAGCTGCAATGGGTTTCGGCCCAGCAGAAGTGAAGGCACTGGATGCCATGCGCAGGCTTCCACGCGAAAACGCCGAACCTTTGAACCTTGTTCTCCTGGCCCTTGGGCAGTTAAAGGAAATACATGCGCCGCACCTGATGGGGCCTTCCCGTATCTGGATCTCGGCCACACCGTTCATCGCCACCCGTTTCCCCAAGGCGCGAGGGCAGAGGAAAGACCCACCGGAAATCCTCGGCCCTGACAATCAGCGTGCATTCGCAAGACAGGTGTTGCTTGAGGAGATTGCCCGCCTTCGTGAACTGAACCCGGATATGCTGGAACCCATAACAGTGGAATACCTGAACGAGGAACATCGTATGGGCGCACATCGTCTGAGACCCATACAATTCAAACGGTTCCGACAGAAGAGATCGGACGATGGCGGCAGAAGACCTGCAGGCGCGTTCCGCATAGTGTTCACCGAGCCGGTGACCGGCCCCATTTGTCTCGGCCATTCCTCCCACTTCGGCCTCGGCCTGTTCGTGCCGGAGGAGGACACTCATCCGTGAGAACCCTCGAACGTTTCTCCCACGGTATTGAATCGGTCCCCGCCATCGTCTCCTGGTACCTCTCCGGCCTCGGCGAGTTCAAGGGCAAGCAGGAGCTCTTCACCAGGCAGTCGCCCCAGAGGCACAAGATTCTGCGCGAGCATGCCATCATCGAGGGCGCCGTGTCCTCCAACCGCATCGAGGGCGTGGAGGTGGACAACAGACGTATCGCTACCATTGTGTTCGGTACCTCCATCCTGCGCGACCGCTCCGAGGAGGAGGTGCGGGGCTACCGGGGGGCTCGGCCACATCGACGAGCAGGGCGCGAAGCTTACGGTGAGCGAGAAGACGGTCCTCACCCTGCACCGGGTTGCCTGCGGGCAGAAGGTGCTCTGGCGAAAAACAGGGAACCGAAGGAATTAGGTATTACCGAATTAATTAGGTAATGAATTAGGTAATAAGAGAATGGGCGATAGCGCTAATCAGGCGGTTCGCATGGAAAGCGTTGACAATGACTACCTCGACGTCGTTCCCGCGCGCATGGTGAACGAGTACGTCTTCTGCCCGCGCCTGGCCTACATCGAGTGGGTGCAGGCGGACTTTGCGGTGAATGTGGATGTGGCCGAGGGACGCTTCCGGCATCGCAGGGTCGATGAGGAGAAGGGAGCCCTGCCCGAAGAGGTACAGGACGGCGATACCATTCATGCCCGCTCCGTGTGGCTATCGGCCCCCAATGAGCACCTGAACGCACGCATCGACCTGGTGGAGGGCGAGGGCATGAACGTGACCCCGGTGGACTACAAGCGCGGCGCCGTGCCCGACACCCCGGAGCGTTCGTGGGAGGCGGACCGGGTGCAGCTTTGCTGCCAGGGCCTTGTCCTTAAGTCCAGCGGATATGCATGCGACGGTGGCGTCATCTACTACGCCGAGTCAAAGACAAGGGTGCACGTGCCCTTCGACGACGAACTGGTACGGAGGACGCGGGAGGCGGTGGCGGGCCTCATGGCAATGGCCCTTTCCGGTGCAATTCCACCACCCCTGGTGGACAGCCCCAAGTGCTTCAGATGCTCCCTTGCCGGCATCTGCCTGCCCGACGAAACCAACATGCTTGCCGGGAGGGTGAAACCCGACGCGGACAGCATCAGGCGCATCATGCCGGCCCGGGACGATTCCCTGCCGCTCTATGTCCAGAGGCAGGGCGCCCGCATCGGAAAGAGCGGCGAGGTCTTCGAGGTGAAGGAAAAGAAGGAGAAGATAGGGGAGGCGCGCATCTTCGAGACCTCGCACGTGGCCCTGTTCGGCAACGTCAATGTCTCGACCCAGGCCATGCAGGAGATGTGCGTGCGGGGCATACCGCTCACGCTCTTCTCGACAGGTGGGTGGTTCTACGGCATTGCCCACGGCATGATGCACAAGAACGTAGAGCTGCGCATGGCCCAGTACAGGACAGCGGACGACGGCGATCGGTGCCTTGCCCTTGCCCGGGGCATGATCTCGGCAAAGATAGACAACTGCAGGACCATGCTCATGCGCAACCACCCGGGGCTGCCCGAGGATGCGTCGACGGAACTGAAGCGTCTCTCGGAATCGGCCAGATCGGCGAAGGGAATGGACACCCTCCTCGGTGTGGAGGGCATGGCTGCGAGAATCTACTTCAGCATGTTCGAGGGAATGCTCAAAGGCGGCGAGGACCGGCAGTGGCGATTCGATTTCAACGGCAGGAACAGAAGGCCACCGCTCGACCCGGTGAACGCCATGCTGTCGTACGCCTACTCGCTGCTCGTGAAGGACATCACCGTGACCCTGCTCGCCGTTGGCTTCGATCCCTATCTGGGGTTCTACCACACCGTGAGATACGGCAGGCCATCCCTGGCCCTTGACCTGATGGAGGAGTTCAGACCCCTCATTGCCGACTCGGTGGTGCTGTGGGTGGTGAACAATCGTGTGCTCACACCCGGAGACTTCATCAGGAGAGGCCGTGCGGCCACCCTGACAACGGATGCTAGGAAGAAATTTATCAGTGCCTATCAGAAGCGGATCGACTCCCTGGTGACCCACCCGATCTTCGGATACAAGATCAGCTACCGAAGGGTCCTGGAAGTGCAGGCCAGGCTGCTGGGCAGATATCTCACCGGGGAGATAGCCGATTACCCGTCGTTCAGGACGAGGTGAACCGGAAGGGACAAGGATGAGGCTCCTGTACATCGTGACCTACGACATATGCGACGACAGGCGGCTTCGTGCCGTGTTCCGCCTCATGCGCGGATACGGAGAGCATATGCAGTACTCCGTGTTCAGGTGCGAGCTGACGGACCTGGAACGGGTTGAGCTAATCGCCCGGCTCACGGGCACCATCAACATGAATGAGGATCAGGTGCTTTTCTTCCCACTGGGTCCAGCGGGCGGTGAGCGGGAGACAGGGATCTGTGCGGTGGGGCGCCCATATGAAGCTGTTGATCATGAGGCCGTGGTGATATAAACGTTCATTGGCAATTGAATAGAGATTTATTCGTTTTGAGCGACGCGAGCGGCGAGGTGATGGTGAATTGCCCGGGACGTGCTCGAATGAGGATCCGAAAGGATTTGCAGACAGTATGAGAGAAATATTGTACGTGAACATCATATCTCCTGTAAGCTGCTCGAAAGAACGGCTGGAAGTGCAGGAGAACAGAGGGTATAAGATGTGCGCCGTTTCCACGTCTGAAAAGACGTGGCCCCATTGAAGCTATACAACTCATCCGACACCCTAAAACCTACTATCTTGTTTCCACGTCTGAAAAGACGTGGCCCCATTGAAGCGGGCGAAAAGAAAATGCGCCCCATTTTCCTCCCCTGGTTTCCACGTCTGAAAAGACGTGGCCCCATTGAAGCGCGCAAGTCAAGCGAAAAAAAAACACAGAGATATACTGTTTCCACGTCTGAAAAGACGTGGCCCCATTGAAGCTCCTCGTTCCGTATCACCCGGAGGTCTACCCCTGTTGTTTCCACGTCTGAAAAGACGTGGCCCCATTGAAGCGAGTCCTTCGCCTTCGCGTCCCCGACGAGCTCGATCGTTTCCACGTCTGAAAAGACGTGGCCCCATTGAAGCGCCAGGGTCTTCTGTGCGACGTCGCCCAGGGCAGCGTAGAGTTTCCACGTCTGAAAAGACGTGGCCCCATTGAAGCGAGCTGCTTCAAAGGACCACGGAAGGAGCATATGTAGTTTCCACGTCTGAAAAGACGTGGCCCCATTGAAGCTTTTCGTCGCCCTTCTTGCGGATGATTGAGAACCCGGTTTCCACGTCTGAAAAGACGTGGCCCCATTGAAGCAACAACCCCCCCAGGTGTACACATATTGTTCAAGATAGTTTCCACGTCTGAAAAGACGTGGCCCCATTGAAGCTGACCTGATGGAGACACCCCACAATTATACCATCCCGTTTCCACGTCTGAAAAGACGTGGCCCCATTGAAG
Organism: uncultured Bacteriovoracaceae bacterium; assembly: GCA_964572405.1. GTDB lineage: Bacteria > Desulfobacterota > Desulfomonilia > UBA1062 > UBA1062 > MWEI01. The sequence goes on along the minus strand of CAZNGL010000039.1, from coordinate 1,243 downwards.
CGTCTACCCGGGCAGGAACAACACCATCAACCTGGCAGTTTCCACGTCTGAAAAGACGTGGCCCCATTGAAGCTGTCCCAAGGCTATCATCCATGGTAACTGTGACACGGTTTCCACGTCTGAAAAGACGTGGCCCCATTGAAGCTATAGTCTGAATACATCTTTATCTTTTTTGATCGTGTTTCCACGTCTGAAAAGACGTGGCCCCATTGAAGCCTTTGCGTGGTCACCTCATCCACCACGGTCACGATCTGTTTCCACGTCTGAAAAGACGTGGCCCCATTGAAGCATATAGTGTACCGGATGTTTCACCGGTTTTAGCCTGACGTTTCCACGTCTGAAAAGACGTGGCCCCATTGAAGCTGTCAATTTGAAAGCCTTTGGGCGGCAGTGAGTGTGTTTCCACGTCTGAAAAGACGTGGCCCCATTGAAGCATGTTGACCTCATCGATGTGGTGCTTTGCCCATTCAGTTTCCACGTCTGAAAAGACGTGGCCCCATTGAAGCTTCGGTCATGCGATCTCCCTTGTAACCGGTGCCTCGTTTCCACGTCTGAAAAGACGTGGCCCCATTGAAGCGGAGTGAGCGATGGACTACTGGGAGCTGCGGAGATTGTTTCCACGTCTGAAAAGACGTGGCCCCATTGAAGCTGCTGATAGATTCAGGAGGGTATTCCCCGCATCCGAGTTTCCACGTCTGAAAAGACGTGGCCCCATTGAAGCCATTCCATGGGCCTCTAAGGCTTTTGCATATTTGAGTTTCCACGTCTGAAAAGACGTGGCCCCATTGAAGCGTTGTTATCTGGAATCCGGAGATCAATGTAGAGCTAGTTTCCACGTCTGAAAAGACGTGGCCCCATTGAAGCTACATAAGGCGTACCCTTAGGATTTCCCGATTTAGGTTTCCACGTCTGAAAAGACGTGGCCCCATTGAAGCAATCCGCATATAAATGTTCATGTTTTCATAAAGGGGTTTCCACGTCTGAAAAGACGTGGCCCCATTGAAGCTTTGCCGCCTTCGTGGCCTTGACCTCCTTGGTCTTCGTTTCCACGTCTGAAAAGACGTGGCCCCATTGAAGCTTTCGCGCTTTGTCAACACATCTTTTAACGAGCGTTGGTTTCCACGTCTGAAAAGACGTGGCCCCATTGAAGCTTCTCAGAAAATTGGCAATCGGCGCCGTGGTGATCCTGTTTCCACGTCTGAAAAGACGTGGCCCCATTGAAGCTATATCTTTTGACTTCGAA
>CAZNGL010000038.1:3204-22555 GCA_964572405.1 uncultured Bacteriovoracaceae bacterium | reverse complement strand
GAGTCCTTCCTCACCATCGGCATGATCCCCGGCACCATGCAGAGCATCGTGTCCATCATGGACATCACCGAGGTCAAGCAGATGCAGCGCGACCTGGAGCAGGCGAGGAAAATGGCCATCCTGGGCGAGATGTCCGCCCACGTGGCCCACGAGGTACGCAACCCCCTCCAGAAGATCAAGACCGGCGTGGAGCTGCTCTCCGGATCGCTGGCCATGGACGCCCGCCAGCGAAGGCAGCTCGAGGGCGTGAAGAACGGGGTGGACAACCTGGAGAAGTTCGTCACCCAGATCCTCGAATGGACCCGCACCGGCGAGCTGCGGCCCAGGCCCCACCGCATCAGCAACATCGTCGAAGGGCTGCTCTTCAACCAGACCGAGGCCCTCGAGCGGCGCCGGGTCCGCGTGGAGACCTCCTTCGACCCGGACGCGGACACCGTGGTGGCGGACGGCATCCAGCTCCGCCAGGTTTTCGAGAACATCATCGAGAACGCGCTGGACGCCATGCCCGAGGGCGGCACGTTCAGGATATCCACCGCCGTGATCACGCGCCACATGTTCAGCCGCGGCACGGAGACCTTCTGCGAGGACGCGGTGGAGATCCGCCTCGCCGACACGGGATCAGGCATCGAGCAGGAGGACCTGGACAGGGTTTTCCAGCCGTTCTTCACGAGGAAGGCGAAGGGGACGGGCCTGGGACTGGCCCTGGTCATGAAGGTCATCGACATGCACCACGGCGAGATCGAGGCGAGAAGCGAAAAGGGCCGGGGCACCGAATTCGTGATCAGGCTCCCCCGCGAGCAGGGGGGGCCGGCGAGGGCGTCGGCAGGGGAGCGTGCGGGCGGCGCAGGCCGGAACCACTGTGAGGACATGAGTGGAAGAAAGAAAAAAAATCCTGCTTGTCGATGACGAAGAGGTCTTCCTCGAGCAGCTCACCGACGCCCTGGAGCAGTCCAGCCTCGACCTCCAGATAGACACGGCATGCGACGGCCTGGACGCCCTGGAGAAGATCGAGGCGGTCCACCACGACATCGTCATCACCGACATCAAGATGCCCCGCATGGACGGGTACGCGCTGCTCAAGGAGATCCACAACCGCTACCCCACGACGTACGTGGTGGTGGTCACGGCCTTCGGGAGCATATCCGGGGCCGTGGAGGCCATGAAGTACGGGGCGTACGACTTCCTGGAAAAGCCCTTCAACATGGACACGCTGGAGATCTCGCTCACCAAGATGCTCAGGCAGCACGAGATCCTGAAGGAGAACATCGAGCTCAAGGGACAGATCCAGCAGCACACCGAGGGCCTCGACCAGCTCGTGGGGTCCCACCCGAAGATGCAGCGTCTCTACGAGCAGATCCTCACCGCAGCCGAGACGGACCTCACCGTGCTCATCCTGGGCGAGACCGGCACCGGGAAGGAGCTCATCGCCCGGTCCATCCACTCGCGGAGCGACCGCCGCTCCAAGCCCTTCGTGGTGATCAACTGCGCCGCCATCCCGGAGAACCTGCTGGAGTCAGAGTTCTTCGGCCACGAGAAGGGCGCCTTCAGCGGGGCCATCAGCCAGCGCATCGGCAAGTTCGAGAAGGCGCACACCGGTACCATCTTCCTGGACGAGATCGGCGACATCCCGCTGGATCTCCAGGCCAAGATCCTGCGCGTGCTGGAAGACCACCGGATCACCCGGCTCGGCAGCAACCGGGAGATCGAGCTCGACTTCCGGGTCATCTGCGCCACGAACCGGCCCATCCAGGACATGATCCGCAAGGAGGTCTTCCGGGAAGACCTCTACTACCGCATCAGCGTCCTGCCCATCATCGTGCCGCCGCTGCGCGAACGCAGGGAGGACATATCGAGGCTCGCCGGGCACTTCATCGCCAAGTACTCCAAGAAGCTCGCTTCCCCGGTGCGCGGGATCTCGAGCGCAGCCATGGCGCAGCTCGAGGCCTATCCCTGGCCGGGCAATGTCCGGGAGATGGAGAACATCATCCAGCACGCCATGGTGTCCACGCGCGCCGAGCTCATCACCGACTTCCCGGAGCTCGGGCGGGTCCTCTCCCAGGAGGGCGCCGAAAAGGCCGCGGCCGTCGCCGAGGAGCCCACCATCCTCGTGGATGCGGGCGAGGGGAACGATTACCACGCCATCAAGAAGGCCATCCTCGAGCAGTTCGAGCGGAGATACTTCGCCCACCTGCTGGAGAAGCACGGCGGGGTCATCGCAGAGGCGGCGCGCGAGTCGGGGCTCAACTACAAGACGTTCTACCTCAAGGTGGAGAAGTACGGGCTCACCAGGAAGCGGGAGAGGCTGCCGTAGGCGTCCGGGGATGCCGGGCCTCCGGTGCAGGGTCATGACAGGCTCCTTGCGGGATCATGGGCAGGACTCCAGGGGCGAGGGCGGCGTGCTCGTCATCGCCTCCATCTCCTCGTTCCTCACGCCCTTCATGGGGTCTTCCGTGAATATCGCCCTGCCCGCCATCGGCCGTTCCTTCGGCATGGACGCCGTGCTCATCGGCTGGGTCACCACCGCGTACATCATCGCATCCGCCGTGTTCCTCCTCCCCCTGGGCCGGGCATCGGACATCCTGGGCAGGAAGAGGATCTTCATCTCGGGCATCCTCGTCTTCTCGCTGACGAGCCTGTTCATGCCCCTTGCACAGGGCGCCTGGATGTTCCTGGCGCTCCGTGCCCTCCAGGGCCTCGGCGGGGCCATGATCTTCAGCACCTCCATGGCCATCCTCACCGCCGTCACGAGGCCTTCCCGCAGGGGCAGGGCCATCGGCATCACCGTGGCCGCGGTGTACGCCGGCCTCACCATCGGTCCGTTCATCGGCGGGGTCCTCACCGAGGGATTCGGCTGGCAGTGCATCTTTCTGCTGGCCGCGGCGCTGGGAGGCTGCGCGTTCCCGATGGTCCTGTTCTGTGTCGAGGGAGACCACGCGGAGAGGGCCTCCCGGGGGTTCGACCTCGCGGGGTCGCTCATCTACTCCGTGGGCCTCGTGTGCCTCATGCTCGGATTCTCGCTGCTGCCCGCACGCACCGGGGTCGTGCTCCTCGGCGCAGGCATCTGCGCCATGGCCGGGTTCCTGCTCTGGGAGAGGAACCATGCCTCCCCGGTCCTCGACCTCGGACTCCTGAAGGAAAACCGCGTGTTCGCCTGGTCGAACGTTGCCGCTTTCATCCACTACAGCGCCACCTTCTCCACAAGCTTCCTGCTCAGCCTCTTTCTCCAGTACGTCAAAGGCATGGGCCCTTCCGAGGCAGGGCTTGTCCTGGTGACCCAGCCCGCGGTCATGACCGCGCTTTCCCCCCTGACGGGGCGCCTGTCGGACCGTGTGGAGCCCCGCATCCTGGCCTCCACAGGCATGGCCGTGACGTCGGCGGGCCTGATGGCACTCGCCTTCATGGGCAGCAACAGCGCTACAGGGGTCCTGGTGGGCTGCCTCGTAGTCCTCGGCATCGGGTTCTCCCTCTTCTCCTCCCCCAACACCAACGCGGTCATGAGCTCCGTGTCAAAGGCCGACTACGGGGTGGCATCCAGCATGATCGCCACCATGCGCATCACGGGCCAGGCATTCAGCATGGGTATCGTGCTGGTGCTCTTCTCCCTGATCATCGGGCACGTGCGGATCACGCCCGATGCCGCAGGGTCCTTCATGCAGGCCTTCCGGACGGGTATCGGGTTCTTCAGCGCGCTCTGCATCCCCGGGATTGCGGCCTCCCTCGCGCGGGGTGACGTCAGGTCGCCGGGCAGGGAGGATGACCGTTGAAGCCCTCATGCATAGGTCTTACGGCGTGCGGGGAAGGGCTCTTTTTCAGAAGACCGCAAGGGTGGGCTGATGGCGGTTCGTAGGGTGCGGTGGCGTGTGAGGGGTACGCCATCAGCCCTTCATGATGGGGTGCGCCTCCTGTGTGCGATGATGAGCGGATCGTGGTGTGAAAGCGCTTCGAGCTGTCCCTTGCGGTCAGATGGGAAGCTCGCCCCCATGTCTGCTCACGTGTTCAGATATACATCGCCCTGAGGGCGTCCCAGTACAGGGTGCCCCAGGTGTTTTTCTTCGGGTCTGCCTTGCATGCGTGGCAGTAGTGGGTGAGAACGATGTGCGCCGGATCGCTGGATGCGATCTCCTGATGGCCGCAACTCCTGCACACCGGTGCACCGCACCCGGCGCAGGATGTATCGGAATGGATGCCGCACGCACACAGGTCAAGCTTCAGTGCAGTCTGCATGGTGATCTCCTTTCCCAGACCTTGTATGCATATATATTTGCCAGTTCTGTGCCAAGGGTCAGGGCCGTGGCCTGTTCATGAATCATGTTGATATATCGGGGGGTAGAGGAGACGCAGCACCGGGAGGACTGGTAATACAGTAAGACGAAATGGTTCCTATGCCATAATCTATGGTGGGCGTACCATACCAGGGAGGGGGCTCGAACCATCCGATCCCCGGTGCAGGCCACGTGCCCTGCAGAAAAAAACCCTCCCCGAAGGATCAGGGGAGGGTCCAACGGCAAAGGCCAATGGATGGAACGTCTGGGCGATCCGGTGTCAGCCGGTTCACCCCCTCAGCAGTCCCATTGGCCGGTGACCGGGTGCATCCCCACGCAGCCCAGCCCCAGGGGAGGGTTCCCGTGCACCCGGGTAGTCATGTCTGTTCCCGTGTTTCTCCATCAGAACAGCTCCAGGTTTCCGCCCGTGTCATCCACCTCGGCCGGCGCCATGGCGTCGTCTTTGAGCGCGGACGACGCCGCGAGGTGCCTGAGGTGGACGGCGCGCTCGCTTTCCATGGTGTAGAGGCGGTTGATGGCTGCAAAGAACGGTGAGGACGCTTCGAGACGCGCCTCCGGGTATCTCTTCCGGGCGTCGTCGATGATCCCGGCAAGGATCTGCCTGACCCCGTTCAACGCCGTCTCGATCTCGCGGTGCACCGCGGTGTGGCTCGCCGCGTCCTCGATGTCCCGCATGAGTGATCCGCCCAGGTCAGACAGTTCCGAGAGCATGGTCCGTATGGCCTTGTTGATGTCGTGGAGCGAGGTGATGAGGTCTCTCAGCCTCTCCACGAGCCGGTCAGTGACGCCGGTCTGCCGGGAGTGCATATCCCGGAACTCTTCATGGAAGGAACCCGAGAGGCTCACCAGGTCGCCGAGCATGACCGAGAGCCGCCTCGTGTCGTCCCGGGCGTTCGTGGAGAGGTCATAGATGCTCCCCGAGATGGTGTCCAGGGCTGCGCCCCCGTGCCCGAGGTGGGCGGCCTTGATGCGGGCGTTCAGCGCCACGAGCTGGAGGCCCAGGCCCAGGCCCTCGATGTCACGCACGAACACGGTCATCTCGGAGGCCATCTCGCTGGCAGAGGTGATGGTGGCGCAGAGTCTTTCCTGCTCGTCGGATGCGTTGCGCATGGACCGGATCACGGACGATATCCCCTGGTCGATATCCTCCATGAAGGTGGACCCCGACGACTCGGAGGCCAACGCGACGTCCCATGCGTCCTTCAGGATTTCTTCCACGCTGCGGCTGATGGTGTGCAGGTTCGTTATGATGGCGAGCATGGCCCTGGTCAGATCGTCCCGCGACTGGGCGAGCTGGGCGGCCTGGAGGCCGCACACCTCCTTCACGAAGGATGCCTTTTCTGCCCCGGAATGGGTGTCTTCGGTAATGGAGCCCGCGATGGTCCGGAGCACCTCCTGGACGTGCTCGATCTGCTGGCGGGTGATGTCGTGGAATTGCAGGGACATGACGATCTCAGCGATGCTGGATGCGATCTTCCGGGTGCCCTGATCGATCCGCAGCGCCGAGCCCGAGGCCGCGGCATGTCTGTCCAGCAGGGAACGGTGGTTCTCGAAGGCCTTGTCCAGCATGGTGCGCTCCTGTTCCCCCTTGATGGTCTCAAACACGGAGATTTCCCCCAAGGCGCGGACCAGGTGTGCGTGCACCGACTCCGAGCTCGACCGTATGGTGAGCACCTTGGCCTTGATCGTGTCCGCCAGGAGCCGCACGTCGTCGGTGAGGCTGGTGAAGCCGGCGTTCTCCGACGAGAGGTACGCATTCTCCACCTTGGTGAGGAAGCCCAGCATGGAGAGGTTCATTACGAGCATGCCGAAGTCGTCCAGGGAGGAGGCGAGGCTCCTGATGGCCCGCAGGTGCTCGTGGAACACCGCCCTGGTCCGCTCGGTCGAGTGGTCGGGGTTTTCCAAGTGCAGCCTGAGCTCCTGCAGGATATCGCGCAGGCCCTCGGTGGTCTTCCGGATGCCTTCCCCGGTCATGAGTTCCACCATCTCGTGGGAACGGGAGCTCATGTCCTCTGCCCGCTGGTAGAAATCCTGGAGCCGTTCCACCAGGGTCAGGAAACGGTCCTCGGAGGACGCCACCACGGCGTCGAGCTTCTCCCCGACCCCGAGCAGCTGTTCCGCCCAGCAGCCGATGGCCCCGGCATCGTCCGGATGGCGGGTGCGGTCACGGACCGGGTGTCTGGACAGGAACCCGGCGAGGATGTCCTTCATACCCATGGTCGTCACCCCGTCTTCTTCCGTGCGAGCTGGGACAGCCGCATGACCTCGGGGGCCAGCGCCTCAAGGGGGAGCACCCTGTCCACGCCTCCCGACCTGATGGCCTCCTGGGGCATGCCGAACACCACGCAGGACCGTTCGTCCTGGGCCAGGGTGCAGGCGCCCGCCTCCTTCATCTCCAGCATGCCTCGGGCACCGTCGTCTCCCATGCCGGTCATGATGACGCCGATGGCGTTCCTCCCCGCGCAGTGGGCCGCGGACCGGAAGAGCACGTCCACGGAGGGCCGGTGGCGAGACACCAGCGGGCCGCCCCTGACCTCCACGAAGTAGCGGGTGCCGCTGCGCCTGAGCAGGAGGTGGCGGTTTCCGGGTGCGACGAGGGCGTGGCCCGGCAGCACGGGGTCTGTGCTGGAGGCCTCACGCACGGAGATGGCGCACAGGGAGTCGAGGCGCCTGGCAAAGGCCGCGGTGAAGCCTTCGGGCATGTGCTGCACGATGAGAATGCCGGGGCAGTCGCAGGGCAGGGCCATGAGGAAGGTTCTCAGGGCCTCGGTGCCTCCTGCGGATGCGCCGATGGCCACCACCTTGTCCGTGACCGGTATGGTGCTGTCCGGTCTCGGGGGAGGCAGGATCACGTCGGCGCCGAATCTGGGCTGGACCAGATCCCTGTCCAGGGAAAGGCGCCTGCTCTGGCCCCGGGACGCTGCCACCACCGCGTCGCAGATCAGGGTGGCCGATTCGCGGAGCATCTCGCTGATGCCCGGGGCCGGCTTGTGGATCACCTCCATGGCACCGAGTTCCAGGGACCTGACCAGGGGCTGGACGCCCGTGGAGCGTGACTGCAGGGGGGCCTCCCTCGGGGGTGCGAGTTTCCTGAACAGCAGGGTGAACCTGTCCGGCCCGGGCATCTGGATCTCCAGGGTGATCACCTCGGGCAGCGTATCTCTGATCCTGGCCAGGACAAGGGAAGGCTCGGACGCGGCGCCCATCACCTCGATCCGCACGTCCGCGTCGAGGATGTCCTTCAGGGTCTGCCGCACCAGGGCGGACTCGTCCAGGATGATCACCCTGATCCTGTTCATGGGGCCTCTCCCGGGTAAGGCCCTGTGTCTGTCACGCTCGTCCCGGCTCGACGAAAGACACCCTCTCCCTCGGGTGAGGGAGAGGGTATGGCGAAGGGGAGAGCCATTGGTTTCGCATGGGGGAGAAGGGGTCTCTTCATAGGGCCTTGAGCCTCTTTCCCCTCGGGACCTCCCGTGCCTTTCCCGCAGGCAGGGGTTTCCCCGGGGCTTCTGATGCCTGCAGGAACCCCTGCAGGTGGGGCCTGATGAAGGAGACGAGGGTCTGCGCCGTGGTCCTGCCCATGAGCGAGTCCAGGACGCGGCCATGACTCAGCAGGATGTGGGTGGGGGTGCCGGCGATGCCGAAACGGCGCTCGAGATAGGGGAGAAGGTCTTCGGTGGCGCAGCAGACCAGCAGGTCCGGCCCGGAAAAGACCGCCACCGTGTGCAGGATCTGCATCGCAGAACTGAAGCCCGAATCGCTCCTGATGCAGGCGAGCAGGACCAGGCCGTGCTTGTCGTTCAGCACGGTCTCGATGTGCTCGTCCCTGAGGAGGATCACGGTCCTGATATCCTGCATGGAGACTCCCCCGTGAGAGGGGAATATCACAAAGCATGCCAGGCGATGTGTATGGGCATGGCCCGGAAATAGTTTAAATATATCGAGATATTGGAAACATTCCCGCAGAGCTGCAGGCTGGCGATGGCGCAGGAATATGTAACTTGTTACAGGGGATATTGTTACATATATGTTACACGTTACATGTGTCTGTCCATGGACTCTATCCCATACTCCCTGATCTTCCGGTACACGGTCTGGCGGCTGACCCCCAGCGCGGCGGCGGCCTTGACCTTGTTCCCGCCGCACCGCTTAAGGGCCTGCAGGATCGTCTCCCGGTCGAGGGATGCCGTCTTTCCGGTTGCATCTCCGGGTGTGTCGAACCCCCTGATCTCGGGGGGCAGGTCCTGGCGGCCGATGGTATCCCCCCGGCACACCACGAAGGCGTGCTCCAGGGTGTGGATCAGCTCCCGGACGTTTCCAGGCCAGGGGTATTCCATGAAGAGCCTCTCCACCTCAGGGGAAAGAGCGGTAATGTCCTTGCGGAACCTCGTCCTCAGGGTGGTGAGGAAGTGGGCCGTGAGCAGGGGGATATCGTCCCTGCGTTCCCGCAGGGACGGCAGGTGCAGCTCCACCACCCTGATGCGGTAGTAGAGGTCTTCCCGGAATGTGCCCTGCCTCACCCTGTCCCGCAGGTCGGCATTGGTGGCGGAGATGACCTGGACATCGAGCTTGACGGGTTTCGGGTCGCCCACCCGCTCGATCTCCTTGTTCTCCAAAACCCTCAGGAGCTTGAGCTGGGTCCCCGGGGAGATGTCCCCGATCTCGTCCAGGAAGATGGTCCCGTGGTTCGCCATCTGGAATCTGCCCTCCTTGTCGTGGAGCGCGCCCGTGAAGGCCCCCCTGACGTGGCCGAAGAGCTCGCTCTCGAGCAGGTTCTCCGCCAGGGCCGAGCAGTTCACCGCCACGAAGGGCATGTGGGCCCTGGCCCCGTTGAAGTGGATCGCCTTTGCGACGAGTTCCTTGCCCGTTCCGCTGGCGCCCGTGATGAGCACGGTGGTGTCGACGCCCCTGAGGTCTTCCAGCAGGGTGAAGATGTCCTGCATCTTCCTGCTCCTGCCGATGATGTTGTGGAACCGGTAGCGTTCCCTGAGCTCCCGCTCCAGGGTGGAGAGCCTGGTGATGTCGCGCATGAGCATCACCGCGCCCATGGGCTGCCCGTCACGTCCCTTCAGGGGGGAGATGTTCAGCACGAGCACCCGGTTCGGCTGACGGGCATGGTCGCACTCGATCTGATACTCCTTGATGGACCGGTGCTTTTCCAGCGCCTCGCGGAGCACCTTCCTGCATCTCATGGTGCATTCCGGACGGTCTTCCTTCCAGTGCGGGCTCTTGGGCGAGATACCGCAGATGCGCCTGCTCGCCTCATTGGCCTCGATCACCTCCATGGCGTTGTTCACGGTGACGATCCCGTCCTCGACACTGTGGAAGATGGCCTCCAGGTGGGCCTGGTACCGCTCCTTCTCCGCCTCCACGGAGAGCTTCTCGTCCAGCAGGGCCTTGTGCTGGAGGGCGTGGGTGGTCACGCGCAGCAGGGTCTCCTTCCGGATGGGCTTGGTGATGTAGTCGAAGGCCCCCAGGCGAAGCGAAGCCGCGGCGTTGTCCACGTCGGGCTCTCCGGTGATCATGATCACCGGCGCCGCCAGGCCCCTGGCCTTGATCTCCCTGAGGATATCCACACCGGAACGCGACCCCAGGAGGATGTCGGTGATGATGCAGTCGAAGCCGTGCCGCATGAACAGCTCCATGGCCCCCTCGTAGTCCCGGGCGGTCTGGACCCGGTACCCTTCCCGGGACAGGAAGGCGCCGAAGGTGTGGCGGATGCTCTCCTCGTCGTCGATGACGAGGATGTGAGCGTTCTTCATGCCCGGTTCCTCTCGGTGAGACACCGGTGCACCGCGCGGGCGAGGGCGCTCCGGGTGAAGGGCTTCTCGATGTACTCCTCGATGCCCTGGGCGAGCGCCTCCTCGGGGGTGATGGTTTCGCTGTAGCCGGTCATGAGGATGACGGGTATGCCGGGCCGTGTCCTGATGATCTCGGACGCCAGGGCCGCCCCGGTGAGACCGGGCATGGTCTGGTCGGTTATGACCAGATCGACCCCTTGCGGGTTGGACCGGAACATGCCCAGGGCCTCCAGGCTGGATGCCGTTCTGATCACCAGGTATCCGAGCTGTTCGAGCATGGTGCCGGTGAAGTGGAGGATGGCCTCCTCGTCATCCACCAGGAGGATGGTCTGGCCCCTTCCTTTCCCCAGCTCTTCGTCGGGCTCCTCGTCCTCCTCCGCCTGCTTTTTCGAAACGGGCAGGTAGATCTCGAAGGTGCTCCCCCTGCCCACGGCGGATGTCACGAGGATCGACCCGCCCAGGTCCGTGACGATCCCGTGCACCGTGGCCAGCCCGAGGCCTGTCCCCTTTGTCTTTTCCTTGGTGGTGAAGAAGGGGTCAAATATGCGTTTCATGGTCTCCGGGTCCATGCCGATGCCGGTGTCCTGCACGGCAAGCCGCAGGTAGGTCCCCTCCCTGAGCTCGGGGTGCTGGGCGGCGAAACGGGCGTCCAGGAACACGGAGTCCACGGAGATGGTGAGCTCGCCGCCCGCGGGGAGCATGGCATGGTAGGCATTGGTGCACAGGTTCATGATGACCTGGTGGATCTGGGTGGGGTCGGCGAAGACAGGACCGGCCGACGGGTCGATGGAGTCCCTGATGGCGATGGTCCTGGGTATGGAGGATCTGAGCAGCTTCATGACCTCCTTCACGATGAGCTGGACCCTGACGGGTTTCCGCTCCGTCTCCATCTGGCGGCTGAAGGTGAGGATCTGCTTCACCAGGTCCTTGGCCCTGTCACCCGCCCGGATAACCTCCAGGAGGCTCGCGTGGGCCGGGCTGGATGCGGGGAGCTCCTCCTGGGCGAGCTCGGAGTAGCCGATGATGGCGGACAGGATGTTGTTGAAGTCATGGGCGATGCCGCCCGCCAGGGTGCCGATGGCCTCGAGCTTCTGTGACCTGGCCAGCCGGGCTTCGTATACCTTGCGTTCCTCCTCCGCCTGGACCCGGTCGGTGATGTCCTCGGCAATGCCCACGAGGAGGATGGTCCCTCCCCGCTCGTCAAGGACTGTGGACCGCCTGTTGCGAATCCACCGCAGAGTGCCGTCAGGTCGGACGATGCGGAACTCGTACACCGCGTCCGGGTCCTTACTCCTCCTGAAAAAGGAGATGACCGCGTCTCTGTCCTGCTCGTGGATGAGCCTGACACCCACCGACGGGTCCCGGACGAACTCCTGGGCCTGGATGCCGAAGATCTTCTCGAAGGCCGGGCTCACGTACATGACCCGCGACCAGTCCGGAGAGGTCATCCAGAACACCTCCGGGCTGGCCTCGGCCATCCTCCGGAAACGCTCCTCGCTCTCGCGGAGCTTCGCGTCCGCGTGCTTGCGCTCCGTGATGTCACGGGCAAAGGCCCAGTTGAACTCCTGGCCGCCGTATTCCAGGAAGTTTGCCTGAACCTCCACCGGGAACTCGGTGCCGTCCCTTCTCCGGTGGATTGACTCGAACACCAGCGAGCCGCTCGCCTTCAGCTCCTGCCAGTGCCGGGGCCAGCGGTCCTGCTGGAACAGGGGGTCGATGTCCTGCACCCCCATGGTGAGCAGCTCTTCCCGACTGTAGCCCAGGGCCCGGCAGGATGCCTCGTTCACGTAGATGAACCGGCCATCCCTGTTGATCCAGTAGGCCTCCTCCGCCAGGTGATCCACCGCGAACCGTGTCTGCAGGAGCACCTCCTCGGCATGCCTGCGCTCGCTGATGTCCCGGGTGATGCCCAGGATCCCGTTGACCTTCCCCGTATCGTCGTACAGCACGCTCAGCCGTGCCTCGGTCCAGACGGTGGAGCCGTCTTTGCGGGTCATCTCGAACTCCGCGGTGGTGGACCACTGGGGGCCGTGCCGCTGGCCGCTGTCCTCCCGAAGGCGCTCCCGCCGCATGAGGTCCATGGCGTTCCGGTACGATTCCGGGGTGAGGACGTCCCTGAGGGTCTGCTTGAGAACCTCGTTCACCGTGTACCCCCTCAGGTTCTCCACGGACGGGCTCACGAACCGGTAGGTCAGGTCGAGGTTGAGGACCCAGATAACGTCTGAGGCGTTCTCGGCCAGGAGCCGGTAGTGCCGCTCGCTCTTGGCCAGCCTCGTCTGGGCGTTGCGGAGATCGGTGATGTCATGGAGGGTGAGGAAGAGGTAGGACGTGCCCTCCACCTCCACCATGGCGGCGGACAGGATGACGGTGTATCGGGCCCCGGTTTTGTCCCTGAGCCGCACCTCCTCCCGGTCCACGGTCTCCCCCAGGCGCAGCCTGCCGATGTAACGGTCACGGTCTAAGGGGTCCTGCCAGATGTCCAGTTCCATGGTCGTGCGGTCGATGACCTCGTCCGCATCATAGCCCGACCAGGTGACAAAGGCGGTGTTGACGTCGATGATCCTCCCGGTGGACGGAACGATGATGGCCATGGGGTCGGCGCTGGAATGGAAGGCGGCCTGGAACTTCTTCTCCGAGATCCGGCTCAGTTCCTCGGCCCGTTTCTGGCCGGTGATGTCGATGCCCATGCCGAAGATGAAGTCGATGCCGCCGTCCGCCTTGTGGACCGGCTTGTACTGCCACTGGACCAGCACGTCCCTGCCGTCGCGGGAGATCATCCTGAGCATGAGCACGGCGGACCGGCCTGAAGAGGTTATGTCCGAGATGCCCTGGGCGATGAATGCCTGGTCTTCGGGGTGCACGAGGGTGGTGATGAAGTCGCGCCCCAGGACGCCCGTGAGGCCGTAGTTGAGGGAGGCGAGCATGGCCTCGTTCATGAGGATGATCCTCCCTGCTGGATCGACGGCCACGTAGAAGGCAGGAGAGGTCTGGATGATGGCGGTGATGAAGTCGCGCTCCCTCTTGAGCTCCTTCTGCGCCTTGAGCCTGGCCGTGATGTCCCGGGCGGAGCCTCGCACCGCCACGGGCCGCCCCTGGTGGTCCGTGATGAGCGAGTTGCGGTATTCCAGGACGCGTTCCCGTCCGTCCTTGAACACGATGGTGAGGAACCCCTCGTCGCTCCCCTTGTCCACGACGTTCTTCATGTAGTTCTGGAACCGGTGCCGGTGGCGCTCCGGGAGCAGGTCCCTGATGGAGAGATTGTTCAGATCCGCCTCGGAGTAACCCGACTCCCTCTTGTTCGCGAAGTTCGTCTCGATGAACACGCCGTCGAGGTCGTGGAGGTAGAGGTAGTCGGAGACGTTCTCGAAGATGTCCCGGTACCTGGCCTCGCTCCTGATGATGGTCTCCTCGTTGTGCTTGTGGTCGGTGACGTCTCGGATCGATTCGATGGCGCCCGTGACGGTTCCTCTCCTGTTGCGGATGGGGCTCGCCTTCGCCCAGAGAAACCGTCTGGAAGGCAGGCCGATGGTTTCGGCATAGAGGCTGTCGCCCTGGCGGATCAGGGTGGAGTAGGTCCCTTCCCGCTCCGGGTCGGGGTGCAGGACCAGGTCCGCGAGGATGGGTCGGCGCTCGCCGTAGAAGGGGATTGCGTACTCGTAGTCCCCCTTCCCCACCATGTCCCTGGCCTTCACGCCGGTCATCTCCTCCATGGCCCGGTTCCACACGGTGACCGTGCCCGCACGGTCGATGGCAAAGGTGGGGTCGGGCAGGAAGTCGATGACCTGGGAGAGGAGCACCCGCTGGCGCGGGGTATCCTTCCCGGGCTTCTTCTGTGGGGGGGCTGTTCCTTGTCTCTTCTTCATGTCATCCGGGCCGAGCAAACAGCCCATGAAGGGGATTAAGGGAAAGGCCTCCTTCATGGTCGGGTATCGTCAGTTCATTCCACCTTTACTAAAGTACTGATGAAAACACCCGGAGCAAGATCCTGATGAACAATTTCACCTCCGTGGGGTGCCGCTCAGGAGACCTTGTCGCCCGGCTCGGGCTCGCCGTCGAAGGTGCAGACCCTCCAGTCGTCTTTGCTGCCGCCGGCCAGGATCATTCCTTCGGAGGTGCCGGACTTCATCGCGCGTGGCTTCAGGTTGGCCACCACCACGACGCGCTTCCCCACGAGCGCCGCCGGATCGGGGTATGCCTTCCTGATGCCGGCGAAGATCTGCCTGGGCCTCCCTTCGCCCACGTCCACGAGGAGCTTCACGAGCTTGTCCGCGCCGTCGACCGGGGCCGCTTCGAGGACCCTTCCCACCCTGAGGTCGAGCCTGGCGAAGTCTTCGATGGAGACCTCCGGCAGGAGTGCATCCTTCGCAGGGGGTTTCTTCGGTGCAGCCTTCGGCGTTTCCTTGGTGCCGGGGGCGGTCTTCCCGATCTTCGCCCACGAGTCGCGCAGCGTGACGGTGCGGTTGAACACCAGGCTGTCGGGCTTCGAGTCAATGCTGTCCACACAGAAGTACCCCTGGCGCTCGAACTGGTACCGGCTCAGGGGGGCTGAGCCCTTCACGGAGGGTTCCAGCATGCAGCCCGTCAGTGTGCGCAGCGAGTCCGGGTTCAGGAAGTCCTTGTAGTCCCTGCCGGTGCGCTCGCACTCGGCGCCGATGTTCTCCACCAGGAAGAGCCTGTCGTAGAGGCGGACCTGGGCCGGCACGGCGTGCGCGGCCGAGACCCAGTGCAGGGTGCCCTTCACCTTGCGGCCGTCGGGCGCGTCTCCCCCCCTGGTGGCCGGGTCATAGGTGCAGCGGAGCTCAGTGACGCGCCCGGTCTTCGGGTCCTTGACCACGCCCGTGCAGGTGATGAAGTAGGCCCCCCGCAGGCGCACCTCACGGCCGGGCGCGAGGCGGAAGTACTTCGGCGGAGGGGTCTCCATGAAGTCGTCCTGCTCGATGTACAGGGTTTTGCCAAAGGGCACGGCGCGGCTCCCCATGGAGGGGTCGTCAGGGTGGAAGGGGATGTGGAACTCCTCGGACTGGCCTTCGGGGTAGTTCTCGATGACCACCCTGAGTGGTTCCAGCACAGCCATGATCCGCGGTGTCCTGATATTCAGGTCCTCGCGGATGTGGAACTCCAGCAGGGCCATGTCCACCATGCTGTCCTTCTTGGCCACCCCGATGCGTTCGCAGAAGGCCCTGATGGCTTCCGGGGTGCAGCCCCTGCGGCGGAGCCCGGCGATGGTGGGCATGCGCGGATCGTCCCAGCCGCTCACGATACCCATCTGCACGAGCTCCAGGAGCCTGCGCTTGCTCATCAGGGTGTAGCTCAGATTGAGCCGGGCGAACTCGATCTGCCGGGAGCGGAAGATGCCGAGCTTCTCCAGGCACCAGTCGTAGAGCGGCCGGTGGTCCTCGAACTCCAGGGTGCAGATGGAGTGGGTGATCTCCTCCAGCGAGTCGGAGACGGGATGGGCGTAGTCGTACATGGGGTAGATGCACCAGTCGTCGCCGGTGCGGTGGTGGGTGGAGCGCAGGATCCTGTAGATGACCGGGTCGCGCATGTTCAGGTTGGGCGATGCCATGTCGATCTTTGCCCGTAGGGTCCGTGAGCCGTCAGGGAACTCGCCCGCCCTCATGCGGCGGAACAGGTCGAGGTTCTCACCGACGCTGCGGCTCCGGTAGGGGCTCTCCTTCCCCGGCTCGGTGAGCGTGCCCCGGTACTGCCTCACCTCCTCGGCGCTCAGGTCGCACACATAGGCCAGGCCTTTGGAGATGAGCTCCTCGGCGAAGCGGTAGGTCTGCTCGAAGTAGTCCGAGGCGTAGTAGAGCCGGTCCTCCCAGTCGAAGCCCAGCCACTTGACGTCCTCCATGATGGAGTCGATGTATTCCTGGTCCTCCTTGGAGGGGTTGGTATCGTCGAAGCGCAGGTTGCACAGGCCGTTATAGTCGGCCGCGATGCCGAAGTTCAGGCAGATGGACTTGGCGTGGCCGATGTGGAGGTAGCCGTTGGGCTCCGGCGGGAAGCGGGTGTGTACCCTGCCGCCGTGCTTGCCCGTGGAGAGCTCCTCGTTGATGATGGCGCGGATGAAATCCACGGATCGTGCGGGTTCCGACGCGCCCTCCCCGGGGCCTTCGCCCCTGCCGTATCCCTTGTCTTTGGGTTGTGCCATGGTCTTGTGTCCTCGGTGTGGTTTCCTTCGTGGCCATCATACCACAGGACGGGGCCTTTGTGCACCCATCCATGGGTGCAGTCCCAGGACGGGATGCGATCCGTTCTTGCAGAGAGGTGCCCGAAGGGTATACATTTTCCGGATCACAGGGACGGATGGGTCAGATGGAGCCACCAGGGCCGACCAGGCCGAAGGGAAGAAAAACCGCAGGGAAGAGGGCAAGGGGATCATCCTTCGAGAAGCCTCGCCGCGAGGTCATCGCGGAGCTCCACCGGGCCGAGAAGGCCATACAGAGGCTGCGCAGGGCCGAGTCACCCAGGGACAGGGACTGGGAACGCTACGGCGAGTTTGCCCATGCACTCAAGGAGCGGGTCAAGGAGCTGAACTGCCTCTACGGCATTTCCAGCATCGTGGAGAGGTACGGCCTTGACCTGGACGAGATCCTCCAGCGGATCGTGGAGATCATCCCGGACGCCTGGCAGTACCCCGAGATCACCTGCTGCCGCCTCGGTCTGGGGGACATGGTGGTGCAGAGCCCGGATTTCGCCGAGACACCGTGGCGGCAGTCCCAGGACATCATGGTGGGAGGCCTCAAGCAGGGGACCCTGGAGGTCTTCTACCGCGAACAGAAGCCCGACAGGGACGAGGGGCCCTTCCTCAAGGAGGAGCGGAGTCTCATGAGGGTCATCGCCGAGCGCATCGGGATGGTCCTGGAGCGGCACTTCACCGAGGAAGCCCTCAAGGAGAGCGAGTTCAAGAACCGGGCCCTGCTGAACGCCATACCCGACCTCATGTTCCAGGTGGACACCCACGGAACCCTGGTGGGGTTCCACGAGGGGACCTTCGTCACCCTGCGGGAACAGGGAAAGAAGATGATCGGCAGGAACATCTACGAGCTTGCCGACAGGGAAGGGGCCATCCCCCGCAGGCTGCTGGACCAGGGCATGCTCGCGGTGAGAAGGGCCATAGAGACCGGCAACCCGCAGGTGTACGAGCAGCACCTGACCATAGAGGGGGTGCCCCGTGATTTCGAGGTCCGCATGGTGGTGTACCGGAACGACGAGGTGCTGGGCATCGTGCGGGACATCACCAAGCGCAAGCAGCTGGAGCGGGAGATCCTCGAGATCAGCAACCGCGAGCAGCGCAGGATCGGGCAGGACCTCCACGACAGCCTTTCACAGCACCTCACGGGCATCGGGTTCATGGGGAAGGTCCTTGAGAAGAAGGTCGCATCGGGGATCTTGCTGGAACCCCGCGACATCGCGGAGATCCTGGACCTCATCGATCAGGCCATCACCATGACCCGGGGCTTTGCCCGCGGGCTGAACCCGGTGGAGCTGCAGGCGGACGGCCTCATGCACGCGCTGGGGAAGCTCGCGGAGAACGTGAAGAAGCTCTTCGGCGTATCGTGTACATTCGTCTGCGCGGAGCCCATATACGTCATGGACAACGAGGTGGCCACGCATCTGTACCGGATCGTGCAGGAGGCCCTGAACAACGCCATCAAGCACGGGCGCGCTGACCGGATCGAGGTCGGCCTCGAGCGCAGGGGGAGCGGGTGCGAGCTGCGGGTGAGCGACAACGGCGTAGGCATCGGACGGGCCCGGGGCCAAGGCAGAGGCATGGGATTGAACATCATGCGGTACCGGGCCTCCATGATCGAGGCGACCCTGGACATCCGCGCCCGCCCCGGGGGAGGCACCGACCTTGTGTGTTGCTTTCCGCTCAGAGATGGGGTCTAATAGTGTGTCGGCATCAAGGAGAACGGACGGACGGAGGGTGATCCCATGGAACACAGGAAGATTCTCATCGTCGATGACCACCCGATCCTTCGCAAGGGGCTCTCCATGGTCATCGACCAGGAGCCTGACCTGAAGGTCGTGGGGGAGGCGGAAGAAGCCCAGAGCGCCCTGGAGATGATAGAGAGGCTTATGCCGGATCTCGTCATCGTGGACCTCTCCCTGCCCGGGGTGGACGGCATCGAGCTCATCAAGACCATGAAGCTGAAATACCGGGACCTTCCCGCCCTGGTCGTGTCCATGCACGACGAGTCCCTCTTCGCAGAGAGGGCGCTCCGCGCCGGGGCCCGGGGATACATCATGAAGCAGGAGGCGGTGGACAAGGTGCTTGTGGCCATGCGGAAGGTGTTGAATGGAGAGATCTTCGTGAGCGACCGAATCACCACCAAGATGCTGGAGACGCTCATCTCCGGTGATGCCAAGGGGGCGAGCACCCCGCTAGACCTGCTCAGCAACCGCGAGCTCACCGTGTTCCGCCTCATCGGTCAGGGGTTCAAGACGAGCCAGATCGCGGACAAGCTTCACCTGAGTGTGAAGACCATCGAGTCGTACCGGTCTCACATCAAGGAGAAGCTCAGGATCAATACCGGCACCGACCTCATGAAGTACGCCATCCAGTGGACCCAGAACAGCAACTGATACCCGCCAGAGAGTCCTTCGGACACATCTGTCTCCCCTTTCATAGGGGAAACACCTAAGCGAATATAAGGGAAAACCTTATAGCAAATACAGCTGGACCCTGATTGTGCGCCCTGCCTTTTTCGGGTTTGATAACAAGTGGTTTTCTTATGCTGAAAAAGGTGGGTGGCCATGACGAACAAGAGGCTGGTCGTTATCAAGAACGGGAACAACGACGGAACCGAGACCCTTGCCGATGCGCTCAGCGCATGCGGGTGGCAGTGCGAAACCATCGAGCTCGCCAAGGGTGAGCCCCTCCCCAAGAGCCTGCACGAGATCGACGGGCTGCTCGTCCTGGGCAGATCCATCGATGTCCTGGAGCGCTCCACGAACCCGATGCAGGTCTACATCGGGTCCTGACAGATCCTTCAGGGCTGTATCCCCGTATCCATGGGATCAGCCTGTGCCGCGCGGGATTTCCCGAGGGATGCATCCCGGGGGATTCTGTCCGGAGAAACAGCCGCAGATGGCCGGATGATGAAGATGAACGCAAACTAGCCATAGAGGAGGAAACAGAGGCAATGTCAGTTATCAGTGACGTCATACAGAAGGTAAAGAAGCAGGACCCCAACGAGTTCGAGTTCCACCAGGCAGTGGAAGAGGTGCTCATGAGCCTCGAACCCACGACCAAGAAAC
>CAZNGL010000038.1:0-3104 GCA_964572405.1 uncultured Bacteriovoracaceae bacterium | reverse complement strand
TTCCACCAGGCAGTGGAAGAGGTGCTCATGAGCCTCGAACCCACGACCAAGAAACACCCTGAATTCATAAAGGCGAAGATCTATGAGCGGATCGTGGAGCCCGACCGGGTCATCATGTTCCGGGTGCCCTGGATCGACGACAAGGGTGAGGTCCAGGTCAACCGGGGGTTCCGCGTGCAGTTCAACAATGCCATCGGTCCCTACAAGGGAGGGTTGCGGTTCCACCCGTCCGTCAATCTCGGCATCCTCAAGTTCCTCGGGTTCGAGCAGATCTTCAAGAACTCCCTCACCACCCTGCCCATGGGCGGTGCAAAGGGAGGTTCCGACTTCGACCCCAAGGGCAAGTCGGACAACGAGGTGATGCGGTTCTGTCAGGCCTTCATGCGCGAGCTGTTCCGCCACGTGGGCCCCGACACGGACGTGCCGGCCGGCGACATCGGGGTGGGAGGCCGAGAGATCGGGTTCCTGTTCGGCTACTACAAGAAGATCATGAACGACCACACCGGCGTGCTCACAGGCAAGGCCCTGCCCTACGGAGGCAGCCTCATCCGGCCCGAGGCCACCGGCTACGGGTGCGTCTATTTCGCCGCAGAGATGCTTGCCACCAGGAAGCAGAGCTTCAAGGGCAAGACCGTTGCCGTCAGCGGATCGGGCAACGTGGCCCAGTATGCCGTGGAAAAGGTCAACGAACTCGGAGGAAAGGTCATCTCTCTGTGCGACTCCAGCTCCACCATCATCGACGAGGAAGGCATCGACAGCAGGAAGTGCAGATACGTCATGGACCTCAAGAACGTGAAGCGCGGAAGGATCAGCGAGTATGCGGACAAATACAAGAACTCCGTGTGCTACATAGGCGAGAGTATCTGGGACGTGATCAAGAACCAGGGCATCAAGGTGGACATCGCCCTGCCCTGTGCCACCCAGAATGAGATCGACGGCTCCCACGCCGAGGCCCTGGCAAAGAACGGCTGCATCTGCGTGGCCGAAGGGGCCAACATGCCGTCGACCCCTGAGGCGATACACGTCTATCAGGAGAAAGACTTCCTCTACGGTCCCGGCAAGGCCGCCAATGCCGGCGGAGTGGCCACTTCGGGCCTCGAGATGAGCCAGAACAGCATGCGGCTCTCCTGGTCGCGCGAGGAGGTGGACAGCCGTCTCCACGAGATCATGAAGAACATCCACAAGACCTGCATCCAGGCATCCGAGGCTTACGGCAAGAAGGGCGACTACGTCATGGGAGCCAACATTGCGGGCTTCCTCAAGGTTGCCAACGCGATGCTGGCCTACGGCATCGTGTAAGGAGTCGACCATGCGGATGGCGGGCATGCGCGCTGTCGGGAATGCCCCGACGTCCCTTCCAGGGGGTCCGGTATGAACAGGGTCATGTTCGCCATCCTTTCCATCCTTGACAAGAACCAGGAACCGGTCAATTCAGCCCAGATCACCGACAA
Organism: uncultured Bacteriovoracaceae bacterium; assembly: GCA_964572405.1. GTDB lineage: Bacteria > Desulfobacterota > Desulfomonilia > UBA1062 > UBA1062 > MWEI01. Next base: position 1,653 of record CAZNGL010000038.1, on the reverse strand, counting down.
TCTCGTCCTCCAGGGCATAGAGATTTCTGAGCGTACCGTGAGGCACTACCTGAAGAAGCTCGACGAAGCAGGCTTCACGGCCAACGGGACGAGACGGGGCAGGAAGATAACACAATCGGGAAGGGAAGAACTGTGCAGGGGATTTGCCATGAACCGCGTGGGGTTCATCATCGACAGGATCAACAGACTCAGCCTGTCCGCAGATTTCAACCCGGATACCGCCAGGGGTCGCGTGGTCATGAATGTCAGCCATGTCCCTGCAGAAAAGACCGCCGAGGCCCTGGACATGCTCGAAGAGGTGATGTCCTCTCCGTACGCCCTGTGCGACCGGATTTTTGTAGCGCGGGGCGGGGAACGGATAGGGGATGCGGCGGTCCCCGAGGGGATGACGGCCATCGGCACCGTGTGCAGCGTCACCATCAATGCCCTGTTCCTGCGTTCCGGCATACCCGTCCGGCCGAGGGTGGGCGGCATCATCGAGGTGGTGAACAGGAAACCGACGCGGTTCCAGTCCTTCATCAGTTACGAGCATTCCACTGTGGCCCCTCTGGAGACATTCATCAGAAGCAGGATGACCCGCGTGCTCCAGGCCCTGCTCACTGGAGAGGGGTGTGTGTTGGGGAGCTTCCGTGAGATACCCGGAGAGGGCCTGTTTGCCTCCAGGAGTCTGTGCCGGAAACTCCAGAGGTGGGGGTTCAGGAGTACCTTCCTGCACGGGTGCGCCTTCAAGCCCCTGCTCGGCATAGGCGTTTCGGAAGGGATGGTGGGGCTCGTGGACATCGGAGGGCTCAACCCGGCGGCCGCCCTCGCAGAGGCAGGCTTGAGCGTGGGCACGTCCGCCATGGCGGCCATGCAGGATTTCTCTGACCTGAAGCCTGTCCGCGAGGTCGCCGGCAGGCTCCGGTCAAGCGCCCTGTCCCCCTTGCCGTGCAGCTCCCACATGGGCTTGGAAGCAGGGATGTAATGCAAACGGGAAAGCGCGCGGCCCCCGCCGGGGCAGGGGCCGCGTTCGGTCTCTGGCGTTTAAGCCTGGGAGAGGATCTTCCTGGCCCTGTCGTCGAGCACGTCGGTGATGAACGGTATGCCGGTCACCTCCACGGTCTCCTTGTTGGCGGAGAAGATGTCGCTGCGGCCGATCTCCTTGACGGCGAATTTCCTGGCACCTGCCATGAGCTGCTGGAGGCCTGCAGATAGCTTGTCGCACAGTGTCCACATGGCGATGGCGCCATACGGGATCTTCTTCATCTCATCTGCGCCTATCTTCTTCTGCAGGTCGTAGTATCCTGCAAAGATCTCGTCCGCCTCTCGTCCGATTTCGGAAACGGTCTTGGGCAGGTTCTCCCAGTGTCCCTGGACCTTTTCCCTGCGATCGGGATGGAGGGCGCCCTCGATGTTCGAGCCCAGGAAGCCGGGGATCATGGCGCCCCTGCCCATGCAGATGAGCTTGGTGAACGGCGCGCCCAGCGCCAGGGCCTTGAAGATGTGGTCCTCGCGGGCCAGTCCTCCTGCCAGGGCGATGTCCACGACCTTCTTTTTCTTCTTTGCGAGCAGTGAGCAGTACTCGTGTGTCTTGGCATGCAGGTATATGGAGGGGACTCCCCAGCTCTCCATCATGTTCCACGGGCTCATGCCGGTGCCTCCGCCTGAACCGTC
>CAZNGL010000037.1:0-22573 GCA_964572405.1 uncultured Bacteriovoracaceae bacterium | reverse complement strand
AGCTGGCCATGCTCAAGACCCACTACTACGGCGGCATCAAGAAGTACCAGTGGCTGGCCAGGCCGCTCGCCATCCACGGCGTGGTGATCCGGGAGGACGGCACCGCGGTGAACGTGGTCATCGGCGAGGAGGACGACGAGCCCTGCTTCACCATCGAGGACCTGCTCCCCCACCTGGCGGGCAAGGCCCAGTACACAAAGAAGCTCGAGGAGGCCTTCCAGGGCGAGAAGCTCAACCTCATCGTCGGGTCCCGGCCCGACCTGAAGTCCAAGGAAGAGAAGGTCAAGGCGAGGATCCTCGATCTCCTGCACCGCAGGTACGGCATCGTGGAGCAGGACTTCACCTCGGCGGACCTGGAGGTGGTGCCCGCGGGCAGGGCCCGGGAGGTGGGCTTCGACTCCTCGCTCGTGGGCGGTTACGGACAGGACGACCGGGTGTGTGCCTGGGCGGCATCCGCGGCCATCCTCGACGCCCGGAAGGTGCCCTTCACCACCATCGCGCTCCTGGTGGACAAGGAGGAGATCGGCAGCGACGGCAACACCGGCGCAAAGAGCATCTTCCTGGAGGAGGTCCTGTGGGCGCTGGCCGACAGGCTCAAGCAGGACATCGCGCCGGCCCGGGTCCTGTACCGGAGCAGGGCTGTCTCCGGCGACGTGAACGGCGCGCTGGACCCCGACTACCCCGAGGTGCACGAGAAGAACAACGCCGCGCGCATGGGGTACGGGGTGTGCGTCACCAAGTTCACCGGGAGCCGCGGGAAGTCCGGGGCCAGCGAGGCCCACGCCGAGTACATGGGATGGATCCGCTCCATCCTCAACCGCAAGAAGATCCCCTGGCAGACCGGCGAGCTCGGCAAGGTGGACGAGGGAGGCGGCGGCACCGTGGCGAAGTTCCTGGCCGAGTACGGCATGGACATCGTGGACGCGGGCCCTCCCCTGCTGTCCATGCATGCACCCTTCGAGCTTTCTTCCAAGGTTGACTGCTACGCCACCTACCTGGCCTACCGGGCGTTCATGGAGGAGTCATGAAGGAACAGATCCTCGCGCACATGGGGTCCCTGCTCGGCGGCGTGGTCCACAACCTGAACACGCCGCTCATGTGGGTCATGGGCCGGGCGCAGCTCATTCAGTCACGCAACGAGCGGATTGAATCCCTCAAGGAACTCTCCGAGGACGACCTCGCCAAGATCAAGGAGAAGAACGAGAAGGACATCTCCTCCATCCTGGAGGGCGCCGAGAAGATCGATTCCATCCTCAAGGGGCTCGGCTACAAGATACAGATGGTCAACGAGGGGTACACCTCGGTGGAGCTCAGGGAGTACCTGGAGATGGAGACCAACTTCCTCCTGGCCGACATGCGCTTCAAGCACGACACCAAGCGGGAGATCATGCTGAACTCCAGGTCCTGCTACGCCAAGGTGGACTACAACGCCCTGTCCGGAGCGGTCACGGGCATCATCAACGCCATGATGGACCACACGGACAAGGGCAGGACCATCCGGGTCTCCCTGGAGAACGGCGTCATCCACCTGGCCTGCCCGGAGCTCAAGCTGGGGGAGGCGTCCCGGGCCCAGATCGACGCCTGCTCCCGCGAGCTCACGTCACTTGCGGATATCTTCGTCGACGACAGCAAGGGGGCCCACGTCACCATCACCCTCAAGGACCTCTGATGGGCTCGCATCAGGCCATCACCTGCCCCAACTGCGGGCACGGCCTCACCATGTACCGCAACCCCGTCCCCACGGTGGACATCATCATCGGATACGAGGGCGGGATCGTGCTCGTGCTGCGGAAGAACCCGCCGCCCGGCTGGGCTTTGCCCGGCGGCTTCGTGGACTACGGCGAGACCGTGGAGGCGGCGGCCATCCGGGAGGCCAGGGAGGAGACGGGCCTCGCCCTCGCCGACCTGCGGCTGTTCGGCGTCTACTCCGACCCCGGCCGCGACCCCCGGCAGCACACCATCACCACCGTGTTCACGGCGAGGGGGGCAGGCGCCATGAAGGCGGGCGACGACGCGGCCCGGGTGCAGGTGTTCGGCCTGGAGGCCCTGCCCGCGCTCGCCTTCGACCACGCCCGTATCCTGGGCGACTACGGGCGGTCCCTCAGGAAAGGCGGGTGAGGGAATGACCGCGGCGAAAGAGGTCTTCCTCGTGGACGGCAGCTCGTACGTGTACCGGGCGTTCTACGCCATGCGGAACCTCTCCACCTCGAAGGGCCTTCCCACGAATGCCGTGTACATCCTGGCCCGCATGCTGCTGAAGCTCATCAGGGACAAGGACCCCGCCTACCTGTGCTTCGTCCTCGACTCCAGGGGCCCCACCGAGCGGCACGCCCGGTACGAGGCGTACAAGGCAACCCGGCAGAAGATGCCGGACGCCCTGTCCGTGCAGTTCCCCTACATCCTCGACATGGTGCGCGCCTTCGGCATCCCGGTGCTCCGGAAGGAGGGGGTGGAGGCGGACGACATCATCGCCACCGCGGCCCGCAGGTTCCGCTCAGACGCCAGGGTCTTCATCATCTCCGGCGACAAGGACCTCATGCAGCTCGTGGACGATTCCGTGCTGGTCTGGGACACGCTCAAGGAGCAGGTCTACGACCGGGAGGCGGTGAAGGCCAGGTACGGGGTCTACCCCGAATACATGGCCGACCTGCTGGCCATCATGGGCGACAGCTCGGACAACATCCCGGGCGTTCCCGGCATCGGCGCCAAGGGGGCCCTGGAGCTCGTGAACTCGCTGGGCCACGTGCAGGACATCATCGCGGGCGCATCCACCATCGAGGCGAAGCGGGCGCGGGAGGCCATCCTGAACAACACCGACAAGGTGCTGTTGAGCCTTGACCTGGTGAGGCTCGACCGGGACGTTGACCTGCGGCTGGACTACCCGGACATCGCCAGAAAGGACATGGACCGCACGGGCCTCGTGCGGCTCTTCACCGAGCTGGAGTTCCGCGCCCTGGCGTCCGAGCTCGCCGCTGAGACAAGGGAGACGGCCCCCTGTTTCTCGGGCGCCATCGAGCGTGCGTGCAACCCGCCGCTCTCCGGTGAGGCAGGTCTCTTCGTGCTGGAGGGAGCGTGTTCGGCGGCGTCTTCGGGCGATACCGCCTTCGTGTGTCTGGAAAGAGACGCGTGCCTGGATGTGCTCACCAATGGCCGGTGCAGGCTCGTCATGCACGACGCCAAGGAGTCCCTGGTGGCCGCCCGCAGGCGCGGCGTCGCCGTGCAGGCGGAGATCTTCGACACCATGCTTGCGGCCTACTGCTGCGATGCCGCCACCGGGCAGACCACCCTGGAGGACCTTGCCAAGGTGTACCTGGACCGGGACCTGAGGCGCACCAGGGACCTCATGGGCACGGGCAGGAAGGCCCAGCAGCCTTGCGAGATCGACCCCGAAGCGCTCGCGCACTTCCTGGCCGGCCACGCCGCCTGCCTCGCGCCGCTTCGGCACGAGCTGTCGGGCCGCATGGCGGACCTCGGCGTGGACCGGCTGTTCCACGAGATCGAGATCCCGCTCATGCACGTCCTGGCGGACATGGAGGCCACAGGCGTCCTGGTGGATGCGGGCCTGCTGGGCACCATCAGCGCCGAGATCGAGGCCCAGCTCGCGGGCATGGAGGAACGGGTCTACGCGCTCGCGGGGAGGCCCTTCAACATCAACTCCCCCAAACAGCTGGGAGAGATCCTGTTCGTCGAGATGAAGCTGCCCGTGGTGAGGAAGACCAAGACCGGGTTCTCCACGGACAGCGCGGTCCTGGAGGCGCTGGCGGCCCGGCACGAGCTCCCCGCCATGATCCTGGACTGGCGCATGCTCACCAAGCTCAAGAACACCTACGTGGACACCCTGCCCGCCATGATCGACCCGGGAACCGGCCGCGTGCACACCCGGTTCAACCAGGCCGTCACCGCCACGGGCAGGATCTCGTCCTCCGAGCCGAACCTCCAGAACATCCCCGTCCGCACCGACATGGGCCGCCGCATCCGGGAGGCCTTCAGGGCGCCCGAGGGGTTCATCATCCTGAGCGCAGACTACTCCCAGATCGAGCTGCGGATCCTGGCGCACATCACGAAGGACCCGGTGCTCACCGAGTCTTTCGAAAAGGGCCTGGACATCCATGCCCGTACCGCCTCGGAGATCTTCGGCGTGGGCCTGAACGAGGTCACCGAGGGCCTCCGCAGGCAGGCCAAGACCATCAACTTCGGCATCATCTACGGCATGGGCCCGCACAAGCTCTCGGGCGAGCTGGGCATCAGGCGGGAGACGGCCAGGCAGTACATCGACACCTACCTGGCCAGGTATCCCGGGGTGAGCGCCTACATGGAGGGCATCGCCCGATCCGCCGAGCAGGACGGCTTCGTCACCACCGTCATGGGCAGGCGCCGGAGCATCCCCGAGATCACGTCACCCAACTTCAACGAGCGCGAAGGGGCCAGGCGCATCGCCATCAACACCCCCATCCAGGGCAGCGCGGCCGACATCATCAAGCTCGCCATGGTCAGGATCCACGAGCGCATGAAGGGCATGCACAGCCGCATGATCCTCCAGGTGCACGACGAGCTGGTCTTCGAGGTGGTCCCCGACGAGCTCGAGCAGGTGAGGACCCTGGTGAAGCACGAGATGGAGAACGCCTACCCCCTGCTCGTGCCCGTGCACGTGGACATCGGCACGGGGAAGAGCTGGGCCGAGGCCCACTGAGCCGACGGGCACCCCGCCTCCTCCCATGCTCACCGCCATCCTCACCAGGCTTCGGGACAGCCGGCTGGTCTGGGACCTGCTCGGCCCCCTCTACAACCACCGGATCCACCACGCCCTGTCCGAGCTCTTCGAGCACATCGCACAAGACCTTTCGCTCCAGGGAAACGCGCAGGTCATCGACGTGGGGACCGGGCCGGGGCACCTGGCCCTGCGCGTGGCTGAGCTCCACCCTTCCTCCTCGGTGACGGGCGTGGATTTCTCACCCATGCAGGTGCGCGCCGCCAGGCGGCTCGGAAGGAACCGGGCCGTGGCGAACTGCACCTTCTCCAGGGCTGATGCCATGCACCTCCCCTTCGATACGACGCGCTTCGACGCCGTGCTGAGCGTGGGTTCCATCAAGCACTGGCCGGACGCGGGACGGGGGGTGCGGGAGATGGGGCGGGTGCTCAGGCCCGGCGGCCGCATGATCCTGTCCGAGACAGACCGGGAGGCGTCCGCGGACGACCTGAACCGGTTCATGGAACGCTTCAGGGCATGGTACCTCTGGTACCCGCTGCTCATGTGGGGGGCACGGCGGATCGTGTTCGGGCAGAGCTATGCGCGGGACCAGCTCGTTGCGTTCGCCAGGGCGGCGGGGTTCGTGGACATCAGGACCGAGCGCATCGCGGGCTGCCCCTATGTCATCGTGAAGGCGGGGAAGGGGTGAAGGGGAGGAGGGGGATTCTCCGTCCCCCTCTTCCCGCGTGTCTTGCTACCGCTTGCCCAGGAGGTTCCTGGCCACCACCACCCGCATGATCTCGTTCGTGCCCTCGTAGATCTGGGTGATCTTGGCGTCGCGCATGAGGCGCTCCATGGGGTATTCGGTCACGTAGCCGTAGCCGCCCAGTATCTGCACTCCCTCAACGGTGGCCCACATGGCCACGTCCGAGGCGTACATCTTGGCCATGGCGGCTTCCTTCTCGAAGTGCTTGTGTTCGCTCTCGAGCCAGGCGGCCCGCAGGATCAAAAGCTCGGCCGCGTCGATGCGGGTGGCCATGTCGGCCATCTTGAACTGGATGGCCTGGAAGTCGGATATGGGCTTGCCGAACTGCACGCGCTCCTTGGAGTACTTCACCGACTCCTCCAGGCAGCACTTGGCGATGCCCAGCGCCTGGGAGGCGATGCCGATGCGGCCCGAGTCGAGCGTGGTGAGCATCTGTCGGAAGCCGTTGCCCGGGTCGCCCAGGATGGCGTCCTTGGGGATGCGGGCGTCCTGGAACACGAGCTCCGAGGTGCCGGAGCCCCTGATGCCCAGCTTGTCCTCCACCTTGCCCACGGAGAACCCTTCCGTCTCCTCCAGGTCGACGACGAACTGGGTGATCCCCTTGTAGCCCTTGGTCTTGTCCGTCACCGCGGCGATGACCGCGTATCTGGCGATGTTGCCGTTCGTGATGAACTTCTTCTCGCCGTTGATGATCCAGTGGTTGCCGTCGAGCACGGCGCTCGTCTTCATGCCCGCCGGGTCGGAGCCCGCATTCGCCTCGGTGAGCCCGTAGCAGCCATGGGCCGCGCCGGAGGCCACCGGGGTGTTGAACTTCTTCCGCTGCTCCTCGCTGCCGAAGGTGTAGACCGGGAAGCCGTAGAGCGAGTTGTTCACCGACATGATCACGCCCGTGCTCGCGCACCCCCGGGATATCTCGGTAAGGATCAGGGCATAGGCCACGTAGTCCATGCCGGCCCCGCCGTACTCGCTCGGGATGGCAACGCCCATGAACCCGTTCTCGGCCATCTTCCGCAGGACCTCGTCGTTGTGCCGGTGCGTCTGGTCGATCTCGGCGGCTCTCGGCTTGAGCTCCTGGTCGGCGAACTTCCTCGCCATGTCCTGTACCATCTTGTGTTCATCGCTCAGTGAAAACTCCATGTGACCCCTCCTCAGTATGAGTGTTGCGCTCGAAAGCATCCTTCCCTGCAGGTTCGCCTCCGCGGCCGCTGTCCTCCGTAAAGATGAATGAGCATTCATTTATATACCCCGGTTGAACATCCCTGTCAACGAGGGCACGTGCACGGGCGAGCACGGATTGCATTTGTTTTACCTCTTCGAATCCACACGGGGAATTGGCCGTTTGTCCATGAATATCGTGAAGATAGAATGAATTGCCGATGTTTTTCCGCACAATTGCCTTTACGGAGCTCCCCGTTCACTGGTATATATACTTTCCCAACACACTTCTCTCAAGGAGGCACGGTTTCCATATGAGGAACGTCTTCATCTTCAACCCAGGTCCATCCGTTCTCCCCGAGCCTGTGCTCGAAAGCACGAGCAAGGCCATCCTCAACTTCGCCGGCACCGGCATGTCCATCATGGAGGTCTCGCACCGCTCCAAGCAGTTCGATGCACTGCTCGTCGAGACCGTGGACCTCCTGAAAAAGGTCATGGAGATCCCGGACAACTACAAGGTCCTCTTCCTCCAGGGCGGCGCGAGCCTGCAGTTCGCCATGATCCCCATCAACCTGCTCACCGCGGGCAAGGTGGCGGACTACGTGGACACCGGCTACTTCGCGACCCGCGCCATCAAGGAGGCAAAGCTCATCGGAAAGGTGAACGTGGCCGCCTCCACCAAGGACCTGAACTACACGAGGCTGCCGAACAAAGACGAGCTCAAGCTCACCAGGGACGCCGCCTACTGTCACATCACCTCCAACAACACCATCTACGGCACCCAGTGGCAGAGTTTCCCGGAAACGGGAGACGTGCCGCTCGTGGCGGACATGTCCTCCGACATCCTCTCCCGGAAGGTCGACGTGAGCAGGTTCGGCCTCATCTACGCGGGCGCCCAGAAGAACATGGGCCCGGCGGGCGTCACCTGCGTCATCATCCGCGAGGACCTCGTGGGCAAGGCCCCGGAGAACACCCCCACCATGCTGAACTACAAGCCCCACGTGGAGAACAATTCCTGCTACAACACCTGCCCCGTGACCGCCATCTTCGTGGTGCACGAGGTACTCAGGTGGCTCCTGGACAACGGCGGCGTGGCGGAGATGGAGAAGATCAACAACGCCAAGGCCAAGCTCATCTACGACATCCTCGACAGCAGCTCCTTCTACAAGGGCAGTGTGGAGAAGGCGTCCCGCTCCAGGATGAACATCCCCTTCAAGCTCCCCACCGAGGAGCTCAACAACGAGTTCATCTCACAGGCATCCAAGAAGGGCTTCATCGGCCTGAAGGGCCACCGCGCCGTGGGCGGCATCCGCGCCTCCATGTACAACGCCCTGCCGCTCGAGGGCGTGGCCAAGCTCGCCGACTTCATGAAGGAGTTCGAGAAGAGCAAGGCATAGATAAGGATCCGCACCGGTGGGGGGGCGAACACCCCCCGCGCGGGCGCGGACTGCATATGTCTCCTGTCCCTGCTGTCCGCTCACTTCGACGGGTTCACCGGAGCCCATCGAGGCGAGCGGGCACGGTTTTATCCTGCAAAGGACCTGCGCTGCACGCCTTCACCGTCCCTGCACGGCCCGTCCCCCCGGGGGCGATGCCGGACCCCCGCCAGTGCGCGAGAGAAAAGCCCTTGACACGTACGGGGAAAAGAACGAACTTACTGTCTTATTCGCACGTAATTGAACGTGCATATCCTGGAATGGCATGTGCTTGTGAGCGTTTGATGAAAGGGGTGTGTATGGCTGCAACGCGAAGGCGAAGATCCGTGTCCCTCCTCCTGTGGCTTTTTCTGCCCCTGGTCTTCGGGTGCAGCCAGAAGGCCTTCATGATCAGGTCCATGAAGCCCATCATGCGGGACCTGAACGCTGCCGTGAACCAGAACACCGACGTGGACATGCTCCGCGACGCCCTGCCGGCCTTCCTCGTCCAGATGGACGGCTTCATCCTGGCCGCTCCCACAGACGATCTCCTGCTCCAGGGCGCCGAGGCCTACTTCGGGTACGCCAACGCCTTCGTGGAGGACATCGACAGACCGCGGGCGGCCATGCTGTACCGCAGGGCGCTGGACTACGCCCTCGCGACCCTCACGGACGACCCCTCGTTCTCCCGGGCCCTTTACGGCTCCCCGGACGCCTTCCGGGAGAAGCTCAGGGGGCTCGGGGGTTCCCACGTCCCCTCGCTCTTCTGGGCGGGCAACTCCTGGCTCGCCTGGATCGGGCTCAACCTCGACAGACCCGAGGCCCTCATGGACCTGCCCAAGGCCCAGGCCATGCTGGAGCGGGTCGTGGAGCTCGACGAGACCTACTACCACGGCAGCGCCCACGCGGCCCTGGGCGCCCTGTTCGCCAGCCAGTCCAAGGCCCTGGGCGGCGACCCGGACAAGGCCAGGCGGCACTTCGAGCGGGCCTTCGAGATCTCGGGCAGGAAGCTCCTGTTCGTCCACGTGTTCTACGCGCGGTTCTATGCCTACCAGGTCCAGGACCGGGACCTGTTCGTGAACACCCTCCAGGAGGTCCTGGACACGCCGCCGGGTGCATTCCCGGACAGGGCATTCGCCAACGAGGTCGCCAGGAGGAAGGCAAAGGCCCTCCTGGACGATGTTGACATGTACTTCTGACATCCTCACCACGAAGGGGGCACTCTGACATGAAACGACTCTTAGCAAGCATGGCCGTTCTCACGCTGGTCTGCACGCACTGGGGCATCGTGTGCGCGGCCGAAGACGCCAAGATCATCATCAAGATGGCCACACTGGCGCCCAGGGACACCTCCACGGGCAAGGCCTTCGAGGAGCTCACGCGGCAGATCAGGCAGAAGACCGGGGGCGAGGTGGCCTTCAAGACCTACTGGGGAGGGGTCCAGGGCGACGAGAAGGACGTGCTCCGCAAGATCAGGCTGGGCCAGCTCCACGGCGGCGGGTTCATGGGCCCGGGCCTCGGGCTCATCGTGCCCCAGGTGCGCGTCACCGAGATCCCCTACGTGTTCCGGAACTACGACGAGGTCGCCTATGTGCGCTCAAAGCTCCAGCCCGAGATGGAGAAGGCCTTCGAGAAGGAGGGCTACATCGTGCTCGGCTGGATGAACCTGGGGTTCATCTACACCTTCTCCAAGGTGCCGCTCACCTCGCTGGATGTGGCGAGGAAGCAGAAGTGGTGGACGCTCGAGGGCGAGCCCATCGGCCAGGCCGTGTTCGCGGCGCTCGACATCGCGCCCATCTCGCTGTCCATCTCGGACGTGGCCACGTCGCTGTCCACGAACATGATCGACTGCGCCAACTCCACCCCCTTCGGGGCCGTGGCCTTCCAGTGGTACACCAAGTTCAAGTACATCTCCGGCTACCCCTCCTCCAACATCCTGGGCGCCACCATCGTGTCCAAGAAGATGTGGGACAGGATAACCCCTGCCAGCCAGAAGGTCATCCTCGAGGTGGCGAGGGCCGAGCACGCCAAGATCGTGCAGGCCACCCGCAAGGACGACGCCGGGAGCCTCGAGGTGCTCAAGAAGGCTGGCCTCACGGTCATCCCGCTCGACCCGGAGGACAAGGACATGCAGTACGTGTTCGTGGCGTCGAGGAAGGCCCGGGAGAGCCTGGTGGGCAGGCTCTACTCCAGGGAGCTGCTGGACAGGACGCTCTCCCTGGTGGAGGAGTACCGCAGGGCCCACCCGGACAGGGATGCGCGGACCATCCGGCTCAATTAGGAGGGACGCGCGTGAGTTTCCCCCCGTGCGGAGATGACCCGTCAGGGAAGCCCCCTGAGACCTCCCCTGCATGCGGAGAGATGCCGCGGCCGGCCGGCGGCCCGGGCCGGATCATCGCGCTCACCGAAGACATCGCGATCTCCGTCATGCTCTGCACCATGGTCCTTTTGGTGCTCCTGCAGATCGTGCTGAGGAACTTCCTGTCCACCGGCATCACCGGCGGCGCGGAGATCGTCCGCCACATGGTGCTCTGGGTGGCGTTTCTGGGGGCCGGCCTGGCGGCCCGGGAGGGCAAGCACATCAGGATCGACGTGGTCTACCGGATGCTCCCGCAGGGGCTCAAGAGGCTCGCCGAGATCGTCACGGGCATCTTCACCACGACGGTCTGCGCCATCCTCCTCTATGCATCCTGCCAGTTCGTGGCCGTGGACTACAGCTCGGGCACGGTGATCGCCTTCCACGACATGCCCGTATGGATCCTGGAGCTCGTCATCCCGCTCGGCTACCTCGCGGTGACGCTCCGGTACGCCAGGCAGTGCATGCGCTCCTTCCTGTCGCTGGTGAGGGGGACGTGAGGCCATGGTGACCGCGGCAATCGTCCTGGTCGTGGTGCTGGCGTTCCTGGGCGCGCCCATGTTCGCCGTGCTGTCCGCCTTCGCCCTCATGGGGTTCTTCCTCTCGGACATCCAGTCCGCGGCGCTCATCGTGGACATCTACAGCCAGTTCTCCAACAACCCGGTCCTGTACACCATCCCCATCTTCACCTTTGCCGGGTTCATCCTGGCCGAGAGCAGGGCCTCGGTGCGCATCGTCAACTTCTCCCAGGCCCTTTTAGGCTGGATGCCCGGCGGGCTCGCCATCGTCGCGCTCGTGGCGTGCGCCTTCTTCACCACCTTCACCGGCGCCTCGGGCGTCACCATCGTGGCGCTGGGAGGGCTCCTGTACCCGGCCCTCATGAAGGGGAACTACTCGGACAACTTCAGCCTCGGCCTGCTCACCACCTCGGGCAGCCTTGGCCTGCTGTTCTTCCCCAGCCTTCCCATCATCATCTACGGGGTCATGGCGCAGACCAGCATCACCCAGCTCTTCGCCGCGGGCATCATCCCCGGCGTCTTCCTCATCATCGTGCTCGCCCTCTACAGCACGCTGGTGGCCAGATGGTCAAAGGTGGAGAAGCATCCCACCTCGTTTACGGAGATCGTCTCCACCACCAGGGAGGCCAAGTGGGAGCTCTTCATCCCCGTGATGCTCGTGGTGGGGATCTTCGGCGGCCTGGTGACCCTGGGAGAGGTGGCGTCCATCATGGTGGCCTACGCCTTCGTGGTGGAGGTCTTCGTCCACAAGGACCTGCGCATCTCTCAGTTCCCGGCCATCATCCGGGAGAGCATGGTGCTGGTGGGGGCCATCTTCATCATCCTGGGCAGCGCGCTGGCGCTCACCACCTACATGATCGACGCGGAGATCCCCATGCGCACCCTGGAGTTCATCCAGGCGCACATCCACTCCAAGGTGGCCTTCCTCGTGGCGCTGAACGTCTTCCTGCTCGTCGCGGGGAGCATCATGGAGATCTACGGCGCACTGTTCGTCATCGTGCCGCTCATCGTGCCCATCGCGGCGAGCTACGGCATCCACCCCGTGCACCTGGGCATCATCTTCCTCACCAACCTGGAGATCGGCTACTCCATGCCGCCCGTGGGGCTGAACCTCATCATCTCCTGCATCCGGTTCGACAAGCCCGTGACCAGGCTCTACCGGGCGTGCCTGCCCTTCATCCTCATCATGATCCTCGCGCTCATGGTGATCACCTACGTGCCGTGGCTGAGCCTGTGGCTCGTGGAGCGGTTCGGGATACGGTGAGCGCAGGGGATCCGCTTCGGAGGAATTCTTTTTATATAAAAAACCGGACCGTGCAAATCGACGATTCCTTAAAGAAGGAATCGTCGATTTGCACGGTCCGGTGAACAGACTCTCCATACGACGACCCGGGTCGTGCCCGGAGGGATGCTCCTATTCGATCCCCAGCAGCTCGATGTCAAAGGTCAGGGTCTTGCCTGCCAGCGGGTGGTTCGCGTCCAGGGTGACCGTCTCCTCGTCCACGTCCGTCACCATGACCATGACCTCCTCGCCGTCGGCGTCCACGAGCTTGAGCTGCATGCCCACCTCGGGGACCACGTCCTCGGGGAAGTACTCCCACGGCATCTCCACCACGAGCTCCTCACGGTGGGGGCCATAGGCGTCATCCGGGGCCACGGTGACGGTCTTCAGCTCCCCCACGGCCATGCCCCTGGCGCCGTCCTCGAACCCCGGGATCACCTCGCCGGAGCCGATGACGAAGATCAGCGGCTCCCTCCCCACGGAGGAATCGAACTCGAAGCCGTCCTCGAGCTTCCCCCGGTAGTGCACCCTGACCCTGTCGCCCTGCTGCGCCGATCGCTTGCTTTCCATGGCCCGCCCCCCTCAAAGCCCTGCGTATCTGTCCACCCTAGCAGATACCCGGGCATGGAGTAAACAAAAAGGAAACCCTTGGTTTCCGACAAGTCCGCGGGTATACTACACGCCTGCTCGAACCACCCGCGTCGGAGGAGGAAAATCATGTCGGCCGTGACCTACACACTGGAAGACAACGTGGCAGTGCTCACCATGAACAGCGGCGAGAACAGGTTCAACCAGTCCTTCATCCGGGACTTCCAGGCCGCTCTCGACGCCATCGAGCGCGACACCGAAGCCCGCGCCCTGGTGGTGAGGTCGGCCCACGAGAAGATCTTCTGCAACGGGATCGACCTGGACTGGCTCGGGCCCATCGCCGAGTCCGGGGACACCGACGGGGTCCGCTCCTTCTGTTACGCCCTCAACGCCCTGCTCCGCAGGATCCTCCTCTACCCCATGCCCACCATCGCGGCCATCACGGGCCACGCCTTTGCCGGCGGTGCCATCATGTGCTGCTGCTTCGACTTCCGTTTCATGCGCTCGGACCGGGGGTTCTTCTGCTTCCCCGAGGTGGACCTGGGCATCCCGTTCTGGCCGGGCATGGTGGCCATGGTGAAGAAGGCCATCCCGGCCTACAAGCTGGATGAGCTGTACTACCTCGGAACGAGGCTCACCGGCGTCCAGTGCGAGGAGCACCGCATCGTGACGAAGGCCTGCCCCATGGAGGAGCTCATGCCCGCGGTGATGGCCTTCGCGTCTTCCCTGAACAAGAACCGCGCCTTCTACCTGGCCCAGAAGGAGCGGATGAACGCCTCCATCGTCCGCATCATGGACGAGGAAGACCCGCAGGTCCTTGACAGGGCCAGGATCCGGGCATGACGTCGCGCGCACCCGTGGGCAGCCTGTCCATCTACGCGGGGCCCGGGGCGCGGGCCGCCATCGCCCGGGACGGCCTCAGCCCGGACATGGTGGAGGTGGTGGCCGGCGCCGCGGGCGGGCCCAAGTGGCTCGTGCTCCACGGGCTCGACCGGGCGGTCTTCTCCTCGTGGATCATGGAGCGCAAACGCCCGCTCCATCTGGTGGGGTCGTCGGTGGGGTCGTGGCGCTTCGCGGCCCTGGCCCAGGGCATGGACGCCCACGAAAGGTTCCTGGCGGCATACCTGGCCCAGCGCTACACGGAAAACACCGCGCCGAGCATCACCGTCGAGGTGGCCCGCATGCTCGACGCGGTCATGGACGGGGGCGGCCCTGAGCGCATCCTCAGCTCGCCCTTTGCCAGGCTCAACGTCCTGGCCGTGAGGTGCAGGTGGCCGTACACCACCGAGCAGCGCCACGCGCTCATGCTCCTCATCATCAAGGCCTTCCTCCTGAACGGCCTGGGCCGCTCACTGCTCTCCCTCTTCTTCAGCAGGGTGCTCTTCTACGACCCCCGGGACCTCCCCCCCTTCTTCTCCATGGAGGGCTTCCCCCTGCGCCGGGTGGCCCTGGCCCCGCAGAACGTGCGCCAGGCGGTCATGGCGTCCGGCTCCATCCCGCTCATCATGGAGGGCGTGCGCGACATCGAGGGCGCCGGGGCCGGCATGTACCGGGACGCGGGCATCCTCGACTACCACCTGGCCATCCCCTTCCACAGCGCCGGGATCGTGCTGTTCCCCCACTACATGGGCCGCATCATGCCCGGGTGGTTCGACAAGATGCTCCCCTGGAGGAAACCGTCCCTGTCCGACATGGACAAGGTGGTCCTGGTCTGCCCGTCGCCCGCCTTCATGGAGCGGCTGCCCGGGAAGGCCATCCCCTCGAGGGACGATTTCAAGACCTTCCTGCACCGGGACCAGGAACGCATCGACCGGTGGAAGCGGGTGGTCCGGGAGAGCGCCCGCCTGGGCGACGAGTTCCTGGAGATCGTTTCCACGGGCTCCATCGTGGAGCACCTCCTCCCCCTGGAGCTCCTCGCCCGGCGCCCGTAACCACACCCGAAGGGCAACGCCGGGCTAACATCCGCTTTTGGAACGGGCGCGTTGTATGCTAGACTGATGATCCGAGCAGGCACGCCGTGCCTGCATGTCATGCTGTCTGCAGGGGAGGTACCATGTCCGACAAGCGCTACATCATCGCCATCGATTCAGGCACCCAGAGCATCAGGGCCGTGCTCTTCGACAAGGACGGGACCGAGCTCGCCATCGAGCAGCGGGCCTTCGAGCCCTACTTCTCGAAGCAGCCGGGCTGGGCCGAGCAGAGCACCGAGGACTACTGGTCCAAGCTCTGCACCGTGACCAGAGGCCTCATGACCAAGGTCTCCATCGACGCCTCCCAGGTCGCGGGGGTGGGCATCACCACGCAGCGGGGCACGGTCATCCCCATGGACAGGGATGGCACCGCGCTGCGGCCTGCCATCATCTGGCTCGACCAGCGCACCGTGAGCGACCCGCCGCCCTTGGGCGCCTTCGGATCGTTCCTCTTCACTGTGGGCGGCATCGCCCAGGGCAACCCGGGACTGCTCCAGGCCATGAAGTACGCGCAGAAGCACTCCATCTTCCTGTGGATCAGGCGCAACGAGCCCGAGATCTACGCGAAGACCCACAAGTTCGTGCAGGCATCCGGCTTCTTCGTGCGCAGGCTCACCGGCGAGTTCCACGACTCCTCGGGCATGGTCACGGGCATCTGGCCCTTCGAGTACAACAAGCTCCGCTGGCACCCCTTAAGCATCGCGTACTCCACTTTAGGCATGGAGAAGGAACACTGCGTGAAGCTCTTCAGGCCCGACGAGGTCCTGGGCCGGATCACGAAAGAGGCCTCCGCCGAGACGGGCCTGCCCGCGGGCCTGCCCGTGGTGGTGGGCGCCGGCGACAAGCAGAGCGAGCTTCTGGGCGCGGGCGCCATCGACCCGGGCATCGCCGAGATCAGCTTCGGCACGGCCACGGCCATGCACGTGATCACGAAGAAGTACGTCACCGAGCGGCACATGCGCTTCTTCACATGGCCGTCCGCCTACCCGGGCGCCTGGGACATCGAGATGTTCATCCACCGGGGCTTCTGGATGGTGACCTGGTTCAAGCAGGAGTTCGGCATGCGCGAGGCCCAGGAGGCCGCGAAGCGCGGCGTGGCGCCCGAGGTGATCTTCGACGAGGTCATCGGCACCATACCTCCCGGGTCCATGGGCCTGGTGCTCCAGCCCTACTGGTCGCCCATGGTCTACAACAGGTTCGCCAAGGGGTCCATGATCGGGTTCGGCGCCGTGCACACCCGGGCGCACATCTACCGGGCCATCCTGGAGGGGATCGGGTTCGAGCTCAGGCGGCTCTCGAAGGTGGTCCAGGACAGGCTGGGCGTGAGGTTCCGGGAGATCCGGGTCGGCGGCGGCGGCTCCAAGAGCGACGTGGCCGTGCAGATCGCCTCCGACATGTTCGGCCTGCCCGTGAGCCGCATGGCCACCTCCGAGATCTCCGCCCTGGGCGCGGCCATCGACGCCTCCGTGGCCACGGGCATGCACCCTGACATCGAGACCGCCGTGCGCTCCATGGTGCGCACGGGCAGGACCTTCCAGCCCAACCCCGAGAGCCAGCGGGTCTACACCGACCTCTACCACGACGTGTACCTGAAGCTCTACGACGTGCTGGAGCCGGTGAACGAGCGGATCGCGAAGATCACGGGCTACCCCGGGCCGGACTAGGGGGGCACACAGAGGGATACGCACAGGCATGCCCCGTGTTTCATTGACATTGATTAACAATTCTGTATAGTACTGTAATTGAAACCAGGGCCATGGGGCACGACATGCAGATCCGCACTGCCGAACTGATGCAGATCCACCTGCTCGACAACCTCTATGCCCTTGCCGGCTCCGAGCATATCGTGTTCCAGGGTGGGACCGCCATCAGGTGGATCCATGGCGGCATGCGGTTCTCCGAAGACCTCGACTTCGTGACGAACCTGGGTGTCGACATCCTTGGAGAGATCCTGCAGCGGCTCGAGACACGGGCCCGCAATGCATGCATCGCCCAGTTCGGGCCCGGCACGTTGGAGCAGGCCCCCAAGGGGAAGCGCCCGGACGCCCTCAAGACCTTCTTCGTCTTCCGCCCGCACAACCGGCGGGAACGCATCGCCGTAAAGATGGAGTTCGAAACGCTCGCCGCCGGGCCAGGACCGGCACGGGAGAACCATGTGCTGCGCGACCTGGGGTCCGTGGCCGGGATCATCGCCTCAGGCGGGCTCATCCTTCCCTATTCGAGCACCATCATCGTGGCCGAGACCCCATCGCAGCTCCTCGCCGACAAGGTGCGCGCCATCTACGAGCGGACCTACCTCAAGGGCCGGGACATGTACGACATCTGGTGGCTCTCGCTCGGCGCAGGCGTGAAGACCTCCTGGGACCAGGTCCGAGAGACGTTCTCCCTCTACCGGGCTCCCTTCACCCCGGCCCGTCCCTGGAGCTTCTTCCAGAACAAGGGATCGGCGCAGGAGATCATCAGGGCCCTCAGGACAGACCTCTCCCGCTTCATTCCGCCCGAGGTCTATGGACACTACGAGGCTCAGGGCTTCGCCCCGATCATCGAGGCGGTGAACTCTCTGGCGGCAGAGCTTCTCGCCCAGGGCATGAAGGAGTATCTGCAGCGACATGGATGAGGAAAAGGCAACCCTGAAACGTCTGAGCCTCCTCCCGCGGCTCTTCCGGGCCCCGGATGCCCGGAAGGTGGCGCCGCATGCGGCGATCTTCCTGTCGCGCGCACACCGTAACGGGCTCATCGTGCGCCTTGCCAGGGGGAGCTATGTGAACTCGTTCCTCAAGGGGATGCCGGGCGTGGAGGAGGTCGCGTGTTTCCTGAGGCCCCCGGCATACGTCTCCTGCGAGTGGGCCCTGAACCGCCACGGCATCCTGCTCCAGGCACCCCGGGTATGCACCGCGGTCACCCTGCACCCGGCGGTGGGCAGGGACCGGTCCCTTACCTACCGGGGCGTTTCAATCGAGTTCTCCCGCATCGCGCCGCGCCTTTTCCACGGGTACTCGCTGCATGACGGCGCATCCCTGGCAACCCCCGAGAAGGCCCTGCTCGATACCCTGTACCTGCACCGCGACCTCCCGGCCGGCGACGAACTGGAAATGGACCGGATCGACAGGGACGCCCTGCAGGACCTGGCGAGACAATACCCGGCCACTGTGAGGGAAAAGGTCGCCGCCCTCATGGGTTGACCGGATCCTGACCCGTCAGGTTCGGCCACCACCCCGTACGGATACGAGGCACCCGCCAAGATGACCCTTGACTTTTCTGCGGTCATGGCGGAAATAGGGGCAAATTGCACTACCCTCGAAGCGGGGTTTGATGAAGGAATCTACCGGGGCAAGAACAGCGGTTCTGGCGCTCGTGCTGGCGCTGCTGCCTACTATTCTCTGCGCGGCCGTGGTGCGCATCAGCTGGAACCCGAACACCGAGAGCGACCTCGAGGGCTACCAGGTGTATTCGGGCACCGCGCCGGGCTCGTACTCCCATGTCATCAACGTGGGCCGCACGACCACCATCGACGTGAGCGGGCTCGAGGCCGGGCCCACGTACTACTTCGCGGTCACGGCCTACGACTTCTCCGGCAACGAGAGCGGCTACTCGGCGGAGCAGTCCGTGCGCATCCCGGGGGGCGAGCCGGACGGCTCTGGCTCTGTCATCGGCGGCATTACGGACACCATCTCCGATGCGGTGGACAGCGCCGCAGAGTGGCTCGAACAGCTGGTGCGGAACCTCTTCGGCCTCGACCCGGAAACGCCTGTCTATGCCCTGGGCGACTTCGCGGACGTGCACACCCCG
The DNA here is from genome assembly GCA_964572405.1 of uncultured Bacteriovoracaceae bacterium. GTDB lineage: Bacteria > Desulfobacterota > Desulfomonilia > UBA1062 > UBA1062 > MWEI01. The sequence goes on along the minus strand of CAZNGL010000037.1, from coordinate 4,047 downwards.
GCCCCGGACGAGGAATCGAGGACCCTCGTGACCAGGGAGAGCCTCGGCGGGGGGACCTCGCTCCAGTCTGCGCTCTGCGAGCTCTACCCCGTGCGCGACATGATCCTCGAGGCCGGCCTGACCTATGACCTGTCCACCCTGTACCCGACGGGCGCATACCTCTTCTACCCCCTGGCGGACGACAGCCCGGGCATCGACGGAGACATCATCCTGGCGAAGCACGCCGGCCTGTTCCTGTACGTGGTGTTCGACGAGACCTGCTCCGTGGACCACGTGCTCCGCCTGTCCGCGGCCGAGGAGATCTTCGAGATCACGGCCTATGACCCCGCGGCGAGCCGGATCGTGGAGGACGCGATCTCGGGCGTCGCCATCGAGCTGCCGCAGGAGGCCACCCCCGGCACCACGCCCATCGCCATCGGGTGGGGGGGTGAAGACGTGTTCCCCGGCTCCACCGTGCTCGGGGATAACGAGGAATACACGATCTTCTTCGACATCCTGCCCTACGGCCTGGCCCTTCAGGAGCCGGCCCTGGTGTCCATGCCCACCAACTGGGAGGGGGCACGGGTGCAGTGGTACGACGACGAGCAGCAGGCATGGGTGGAGCTGGAGGACGTCCAGGTGAAGGACGGCCTGCTGAGCTTCACCGCGCAGACCCTGGGCCGGTTCAAGGCGGCCCCTGCCGAGGCGGCCTACGGGGAGGCCACGGTGTCCGAGGCCGAGCCCTACCACGGGCGCGACACTGCCTGCTTCATGTACGCGGCGCGGGGGATGACCGGCATGCGCATCCTTCCCGTGCTCGCGGCGGCCATGCTCGGCCTGGCGTCATGCCTGCGGGGCATGTCCCGGTGAGGTCCAAGGACGCGTCACTGAAAAGCTCCGATTCACGGAGCATGCAGGCTCGACCACCGCTTTGAGCGTTGCTGGTCATTTCCTGTTTTCCACCAAGAGAACCTTGACACAACCCGTGTTTTCTCTTATCGTTATACCGTCAAGATGCATGTTTCCAATAGGGGGAGGAGGATTTCCATGAATAAGACCGTAACGGCACTGCTCATATCACTCAGTATGCTCCTGTTCTGCGCGGGGACCGCGCTGGCGAGGACAGGGGGGCCCGACGCGTACGGGTACACCTTCATCGACAGCGACGAAGCGGCCGGGCCGAGTTACTCCATGATCGACATCTCGGGCACCGGGACCCTGGCCATTCAATGCGACGACTGCAACAACGGGCCGTATGACTTCAACTTCGACTTCCCGTTCTACGGCAACGAGTACTCCCAGTTCTGGATCGCATCCAACGGCGGCATCACCTTCATCAACCAATACCTTTCCACAGGTAATGCCTTTCTCCCGCAAAACGACAGCGAGAACAACCTCATCGCTGTCCTGTGGGATGACATCGACACCGGGAACAACGTCGGCCAGGGCATCTACTACCAGTACTTCGCCAACTGCCCTCACCCGGACTTCTCCGGCCCCTGCATGGTGGTGATGTGGAGCAATGCACAACACTGGCCGTCCTCTGCCGAGTTCGACTTCGAGGTCATCCTGTTCCCGAACGGGAACATCCTCATGCAGTACGGTCCCGGCAACCCCGAGCTGGGGAGCAACTCGGGCACGGGCATCGAGAACCTCACGGGCGACGTGGCCCTCGTGTACGCACAGGACCAGGCAGGCTCCCTCAAGAACAACCTGGCCATCCTCTTCGAGTACAACCGCGACGAGGACGACGACGACGGCGACGGCATGCCCAACTACTGGGAGGACTGGAAGGGCCTTGACAAGGAAGATCCCAGCGACGCCGCGCTCGACAGCGACGGTGACGGCCTGACCAACCTGGGAGAATTCCAGAACGGCACCGATCCCAACGATGGTGATACGGACAATGACGGCCTCTCCGACGGCGACGAGGTGAACCAGTACGGCTCTGATCCCCTGGACACGGACACCGACGATGACGGCCTGAACGACGGCGACGAGGCCGACATCGGGACTTCGCCCACAAACACCGACAGCGACGGCGACGGCCTGAGCGACGGCACGGAGGTCTACATATACGGGACCGACCCCACCACGCCGTACACCGACGAAGACTGGATCACCGACTATGACGAGATCAACTCGTTCTGGGACACCAATCCCCTTGAGAGGGATTCCGACCATGACGGGCTGAGCGATTACGACGAGGCGTTCATCTATGACACGAACCCCTGGGACCCCAACGACCCGGGCCCCTTCACCCTCAACAACACGGACGGGTATGAAGATTACGAAAAATCCCTGGGCCCCAAGGACGAGGGCGAAGAGTCATACACGGTGCGGAAGACTGATGACAACACCTTCCTCGGCATGAAGTGCTTCATCACCGCGGCGGGCGCAGGCACCGGCTCCCTGGGGACCATGTTCCTGTCCGTCCTGGCGGCCTGCGCAGGCTTGCTGGCAAGGATGCGCAGCCACTGATACACGGCTCTTGACAGGTAAAGAAGGGGTGGCTGTTGGCCACCCCTTCTTTTTTGCATCTCGCCCGAGGTCTCACCGGCCTTCCTGTCACCACGATTCATACATCACTGGGCGCACCATCATGGCGAACGTGTGCTTGTCCCTTCCAACCGTTTCATGAACCATGGATCCGGTTCCCTGTATTCCGTCATCCCAGGCGCGGCAGGGCGCACTGCTGTACACACCGGTTCTGTGCATGGCAGCCCGGTCAGAGGGGAATGAGGGGAAGTGCCTGTACAGAAAGCCTCTTCATGGGCCTGATCCCAACGGATCATCAGCGGCCTTTATCGTGTCACAACAGGGAGTATCCTGCACGGCATTCTGAGCCGTGTCACCGTGTTACGCTCATTCATGCCCCTGGATCGGGAACACATGGTGCTACGAACTCCTGCAGACAAGCACGGAAGAGACGGCCTTGATGAAGCCAGGGGATGCGCTGGGAAGGTTCAGGAATGGGGTGGTGTCATGAAGCAGTGCGACGTTGCCGCTGTGTGGCAAGCCTTTCTTTCAGGAGAAGGGCTTGCTGTTCTGGAATGCTCCGGGACACCGGTTTCACTGGTTGCTCGAGGTTGCCAGGGGGATGGCACTCAATTGAGTCGCGCCCCTCAGCACGGCACTCCTGGCAGGCGTGAACCAGGGACGCTTGCGATACTTCTGATCTGAGACAATGCCCTGTGAAAAAAACAGGGAGACTGCCATGAAGGCAGTCTCCCTTCGGTGTTCGCGTTACTGCTCGTTACGCCGGGCAGCGCTTAGTCCCAGTCGAACGAGGTGGCAAGTTCGAGATTGCCGTTGCCGTTCCAGAAGATGAACGCGTTCTGGTAGTAGGCTCCCGCCCAGTTGAGGTAGAAGTCAATCGGGCCGACAGAGTAGTCCTCGGTGGACCACATGACGCCGTTGGCATCCATCAGGTGGGTGTTCTCGCTGTCGAAGCTGAGGGAGTACTCGCCTTCGAAGCTGAAGTTGCTGAAGGTGTCGTCATCGCTCAGGCCGGCGGCGGCGACGATGTCAGCCTCTTCCACGTAGTCCGGGGTGATGGTGAGGTACAAGCCGTTCGTGCTCCAGGCCAGGGTGTAGTCTTCGATGATGTTCATGCTGACGGACTGGTCCTCGCCCTGGGTGGTGGCGTCGAAGGTGACCGTGAAGCTGGATGAGACGCTAACAGCGCCGTCGTTCTTCATGGACAGGCTGCTCACCCTCTTCATGGCCTCGTTGAACTGAACGGTGAACGAGGTGACCTGGAAGTCGACTTCGTCGTCGTCGATGATGCCCGCAGCGGAAGTGCTTGCGCCCGCCGCGTTGATGGCCACGATGTAAGGGATGGTGCGGTCGCCGGACGGGCTGGCCATCAGGTTGATGTCAACACCGGCGATGTCCTGGCGGCAGCCCACCGTGCAGGAGATCCCGATGGTCCCGCAGTCATAGTTCGGGGACCCGACCTTGGAGGACTGGAACTCAGCGTAGGTGTAACCGGCCTTGTTGACCATCAGATAGTAGCTCAGGTTGGGCATGACGTTGTCGAAGCTGTATGCGCCGGTGGTGGCGTTC
>CAZNGL010000036.1:0-22622 GCA_964572405.1 uncultured Bacteriovoracaceae bacterium | reverse complement strand
TGAGATAGAGCTCGGGTGCGATCCTCAGGTAGAGGTCCATGTCCAGGGCGTTGTGATGGGTGAGGAAGGGCTTTGCCGTGGCCCCGCCGGGGATGCTCTGCATCATGGGGGTTTCCACCTCGAGGAACCCCTTCGCGTCCATGTAACGCCTGAGAGCCGAGATGATGCGGGTCCGGGTGACAAAGGTCCGGGCCACCTCGGGGGAGCAGATGAGGTCCACGTACCGCTGGCGGTAACGGGTCTCCACGTCCTTGAGGCCGTGCCACTTCTCGGGAAGGGGCCGAAACGACTTGGTCACCAGTTCGAACCCCTGGACGTAGACGGAGAGCTCGCCGGTCTTGGTCTTGATGGGCGTGCCCCACAGGCCGATGATGTCCCCGATGTCGAGCTTCTTGAACAGGTCGTAGGCGTCGCTGCCGAGCTTTGCCTGCTCGAAGAAGGCCTGCAGCCTGCCGCTGGTGTCCTGGAAATGGATGAATGACGCCTTGCCGAACTTGCGGGAGGCGATGATCCTGCCGGCGAGGCGATGGACCGTGGAGACCGCCTGGAGTTCCTCGGCGGTGCTTGAACCGTAGGTATCGATGAAGGCCGTGATGTCGGTGTCTTTCCGGAAGGTATTGGGAAAGTGCCGTACACCCGATTCAGCCTTGAGTTGTTCGAATTTCTCGATCCGCTGCCGGATCAGAGGGTTCAGATCATCCACGAGTGCATCTCCCTATGCTTCAAATTGAGCGCATTTATAGATAATTTCCCGGGTGGAGTCAACAAACCATCCTGTTGCATGACTGCCGGACGATTCCCTGGCGGTGGAAAGGCGTTTCGGGTACAATGATGCATGCGGGTGAACCATGGGACTGACTGAAGGGGAAAAGGGGAAGCTCATAGAATTAACGCGTGCCGCGGTGCGGGATTTTCTGGAACAGGGCGCCCTGGAGGACCAGCCGGAGCCCGGGCTGCCTCAGGCGCTCAGGGAGGAAAAGGGGGTCTTCGTCACCATCACCTGCGGGCCGGACCGCACCTGGTGCATGGGCATGACGGGCGGCCTGCTTCCCCTGTGGGAGGCATGCCGGGTGTGCGCACGCAACGCAGCGTACAAGGACCCCCGGTCCGTACCCATGGAGGTGGGGGATCTCCCCCGGGCCAGGTTCTCCATCTGCATCGTGGGAGAGAGCCGGCCGCTGCGGCACATCTCGCAGCTCGCGGGTGGAGGCCGGGGAATCGTGCTGCGCAAGGGGGTGCGTAGGGAGGTGTTCCTGCCGGGTCTCATCCATGATCTGCCCTGCGACCTGGACGGGCTCCTGAGGTCGCTGCGGCGCAGGGTCTCCATCGATGTCGATGAACCCGGGGCCCCGGAGGAGTGGGAGGTGTTCGACGCCGAGACGGTGGCGGAATGAGGCCAGCTCAAGGGCCTCACGCGATCTCGTCGAGGGAGTCCACCACCACGTCCATGTACTCCTCCAGTTCCTGCCGGGTCGTGATGCCGGGTATCCCCACGGTGAGCATGACGCCGGAATTCCTGCCGAGCAGGGCATCCATCACGGTGTCGCCGATGAGCAGGGACGATGACGGGCTCACCGAGAAGTGCCCGCAGATCTTTTCCACCATATCCGGAGCCGGCTTGGAATGCTCCACGGTGTCGGCGCCCACCACCGCATCGATATAGGGGGCCGCACCGATGGCAAACATGTCGTCAAGGGCGTCGGCAGCCCTGTCGTTCGTGGCCACGGCGAGGGTGAGCCCCTTTTCCTTGAGCCTCTTCAGCAGCTCGAGGGCGCCCTGGGCCGGCCTGATGCACCTCCCCCTGACCTCTGAGCGGAACACCTCGTCGCCGAGGGTGCGCACGATGGTCTGTGCCTCGTCCCAGCGGATGCCTTCCCGGTAGAGGCAATAGGTGAGCAGGGCGTCGCACTCGGTGAAGGTGCCCATGGCCAGCGGGCCCTTCGGGTCGACGATCCGTCCCTGGACCGATATGCCCAGGGCTTCTTCGACACGGTCGCGCAGGGCATCACCCACGGGCACATACCTGGTCATGGCCTCGAGCAGGGCATGGATGATCTCGACCCATGTTGCGGGAAAGTCGATGAGGGTCCCGTCCTTGTCGAAGATGACGAGATCCGGCTCGTATGTCTTGCCTCCAACGCGCACCTGTGCCACGGAGTTCCTCCTGCATCACGCTGTGCCTGATTTTTTACGATTGATTGGATAGCACAGTTCCGTGGTATATACTACGGGCTTTGCACGCAGGCGGAGTCTCCGAGGAGAATCGACGAAGAGCCATGAAGAGCGCACATAACAGGGTCCTGCACGGGTTCCTTGCCCCGTGCCTGATCGTCCTCCTGATGGTTTCCTGCAGCGAGAGCACCCAGGGCAGGCGGGCAGATATCACCCTGCCCCCGGGCGGTGACCCTGTGAAGATAGGGGTCTGCATGACCTCGTATGGCTCCCTTGCGGAACATGCAGGTCGTCAGGCCACCGGGGTGAAGCAGGCGCACGAGATGATGAAAGGCGCCACGGCCCGACGGGTCGAACTCGCCGTAAAGGACCCCGCTGCATCACCCCAGGACTACGCCCGCTCCATCCGGGAACTCATCGAGAGGGATCAGGTTTCGGGCGTCGTCTCCTGTGCCCCGCCGGACGCCGTCGCTGCGGTGCGGGATATTCTGGAAGCCCATCCGGTGCCGTTCGTGGTGACCTCGCCCAGCAGGCCGGAACGGATGGCGAAAAACGCACCGCCGGGCATGCTGAGGCTCTGCGTTCCCCCGCGGGATCAGGCGTTCGCGTGCGCCCGGTTTCTCTCACAGGTGATCAAGGCCTTCAGGATCGGGATCGTGGTGGATGTCGACGATGCGGATGCCGTGTTCCTTGCCAGCCTGTTCTCAGCGGAGGTGATCAGGGAGAAGGGGAGAATTGTGGACATCATGTGCGTGCAGAAGGGCCAGGACCCGGAAGCGGGGGTTGTGCACCTCCTGGCTGAAAGGCCCGATGCCGTATACATCCCGTTTTCAGGGAAGCAGTCCGTCGCGGTGGCGGTGAAGATCCGCACCCTCCCGTCTGCCAAGCCGGTGCTGCTGAGCGGACCGGGCGCTGAGGAGACGCTGCTGGGCGGGAAGGACAGGCGGCTCGACGGGGTCTATGTCCTGACGGATTTCACCGAGGAGTCGGTCTCTGCATCCCGGGGCAGAGATTTCGTGCAGTTCCACCGCAGGAACTCAAGACGGGCCCACTACCTGGGATCGGCACTTGCCACCGGGGCGGAGGCCTACTTCTTCATGCTCGACCTGCTCTCGGGCGTTCAGAAGACGAGCGTGGATGACGCCGTGAAGGCGGCCGCGTCCTGGAAGGGATCACTGCTGGGGATCGCCGGTTCCACGCCTCAGGGCGCAGTGTGCACCCGGCTTTCCTTCGGGAGGGTAGCGATGGGATTCCTGGGCGGTGCGGCGCTGGAGAACGCCGCATCCATCACGGTGAACCCCTCAGATCCTGTCGCTGATGTTGTGACTCAGTAGCTTGCCGGCAACGACGGTGAGGTCTGCCTTGTAGATGCCCTTGTCGATCCGTGCCTCGACCTCTCTGACCTTGTCCATCCGGATATCCGGCGCTTCGGCCACTGCCTTGTGTATGTCCTGCATGAGCTTCACGGTGCTGGAGATGTCCACCTTGTCGGAGGATGGCATCTGCGGACTCTTCGTGCCGTTCGACTGCTCCTGATATGGCTGTACTCGTGGAAGAGACTGGGCGTTATAGGCCTTGAGCGCTTCCGGGGTAGGAGTGTTATTTACCTTCATTTACCACGACCTCGTTCAGTCCTTTCTGCAGGCTGCTTTCCATGATATCGCGGAAGAGCCGTTTGCTCGCCCCCTCGGATATCGTGACCGTGTCTTCCCCATGATCCCCGCCGGATCTTCCGGCATCGTTCCTGACGGTACCTGCGGTCATTGCATGCTGCTTCTCATAGGTCCTCATGATGAGGTTCATGAAGATGCTCTTGACCTCCATACACACTCCTTGTGTTTGTTCAACCGTCTGTACCTTTGTATATCGGATTTCCCCAGGAATCCTTTAGCGGTTTTTCATGGTTATGATTTCAGCCACATAGCGTGCTCCTCCGGGCTCAGGCCCTGTGGTTTCGCCCCTTCCCGGTTGAGGTCACGGGCGGCACCGGCAGGGGTGCCCCCAGGGTCGGGAAAATTTTTCCCGTCCGGAACAACCGGACGCTGGACTGATGCGGCCTTGCGGCTCATGGCACCGCCTTTGCTAGAAGGATGACGGAAAGGGGGGCGTATGGACCAGGGAATGTACACGGCGGCGGCAGGGGCCATTGCCATGGAGGAGAGGCTCAATGTCATCTCCAACAATATCGCCAACATCAACACCATCGGGTTCAGGAAGGACCAGGTGATATTCGAGCAGTTCTCCAAGGTGCTCGACGCCTCCATGCTTTCCCCGGGGCAGTACCGGGTGGTCCCCGTCGATGTCGTTGTCCTGAATCCCTCCATCGACGTCACGCCGGGCGTTCCCATCCAGACCGGAAATCCACTGGATGTGGCCATGAACGGGGAGGGGTTCTTCGTGGTCAACACCGACGACGGTCCGCGGTACACCCGGGCCGGCTCGTTCCAGATCAGCACCGAGAACGTCCTCGTGACCCCGCAGGGGTACCGGGTCCAGGGCCAGGGGGGTGACATCTCCATCGACCTCACCACCGGCAACGGCGCGGTGGGTATCGATATGAACGGAAAGATCACCTATGACGACACGGACGTGGACACCCTGCAGGTGGTGAACATCCCGGCCGAGGCCCTCGTCAGGCAGGGAAACAACCTCTTCGACATCAAGCCCGGCTTCACCCCGGAGCCCGTGGAGGAACCGATGGTCCAGCAGGCATACCTGGAGTCGGCCAACGTGGATCCGGTGCGGGAGATGGTGGAGCTCATCGCCACGCAGCGTGCCTACGATTCCTTCCAGAGGATGATCAGGTCCATCGACCAAGCCTACTCGCAGTCCATGCGCAACGTCGGGACACTTGCATAGGACATAAGGAGGATACGGTATGATACGAGCCATGTGGACGTCGGCCACGGGCATGACCGCCCAGGAGATGATGGTCAACACCATCGCCAACAACCTCGCCAACGTGAACACCACGAGCTTCAAGAAGAGCAGGGTGGATTTCGAGGACCTCTTCTATGCCACCTACAGCGGCAAGGGCGCCGAGACGCCCGCCGGAGGCACCGTCCCGGTGGGCATCGAGGTGGGTCTTGGCGTGCGGCCCATTTCCATCCAGAAGATCTTTTCCCAGGGCGACTACCTCAAGACGGACAACAACCTGGACCTCGCCATCGAGGGGAACGGGTTCTTTCTCATCGACTCCGACGGTGAGGATGTCTATACCCGGGACGGCGCCTTCAAGATCGACAGCGAGGGCTACATCGTGAATTCCCGTGGGGAGCGGCTCCAGCCGGAATTCAACGTGCCCCAGGACACGGCCACCATCACGGTATCAAAGTCCGGGGTCATCAGCTGCCTGGCCAACAACGGGGACACGCTGGCCACCGGGAACATCCCGCTGTACATCTTCCCCAACCCGGCCGGCCTGCACTCACTGGGCATGAACCAGTACACCGTCACGCCCGCCTCCGGTGACGCCGTGGAGGGCACGCCCGGAACGGACAACTTCGGCACCATCTCCTCGGGATTCCTGGAGATGTCCAACGTGGACGCCGTCACCGAGATGGTGAACCTGATCGCCGCCCAGAGGGCCTACGAGCTCAACTCCAAGGCCATCACGGCCTCCGACGAGATGCTCCAGACCGTCAACGGCCTGGTGAGGTAGCCTTGGGGGTGCGATCCGCCATCGCCCTGCTGGTCCTGTGCTTAATCCTGTCCGGGACCGCGGCTGCCGGGGAGCCCAACAGGGTCGAGCTGAGGGCCGAGGCCGCCTGTACCGGGAAGAGCCTGCAGCTCGGCCACATCGCCGAAGTCAGCGGCCCGGATGCTGACGTGCTTTCCCGGATCCCCGTCGCATCGTTGCCGGGTGGATCGAAGGGCGTCTTTGTCACCAGGGCCTCCATCGAGGCCAGGGTCCGCGCGCGCTTTCTCGGTCATGTGGTCTTTTCCGGGGCTGACAGGGTCCGCGTGGTACCCTGCACGGTGGAGGTGTCGGGGGAGGCCCTGAAAAAGGCCTTCGTGGAAGAGGTCCTGGCACGCAGTCCCTGGAAGGATAGGGGGTCCATCGAGCTGACCGAGGTCAGGGTCTCCCGTCTGCCCCGCCTTCTCCCGGCAGATTCTCTTCCCATACGGGCAAAATTTGCCCGGAAGGAGGATTTCCTGGGATTCATCAACGCGACCCTCCTGGTGGGACCCGACCCGTCTCCCGAGAAGGTCACCGTGACCGCGCGCGTCAGGCTCATGGTGGAGGCCCCCCTGGTCCGTACGAAGATAACGGCAGGCCGCATCATCGAACCCGGCGATCTGGTGATGGGAACGATCGACCTGTCCAGCTTTCCCGATGCGCATGTGCGCCTTGAAGACTGTGCGGGCAAGCGGGCCCGGGTGACGCTGCGGAAGGGCAGGCCCATCCTGGCCGGACAGGTGGAGCGAAAGCCCGACGTGTGTTCCGGGGAGACGGTCATCATCCGCGCCGCGGACAGGAACATCGCGGTGGAGGTGAAAGGCGTGGCGGAAAGGGATGGATACCGGGGGGAGAAGATCCCGGTGAAGAACTCGTCCTCGGGCAGACAGCTGATTGGCACCATTATTGCTCCTTCCGTGGTACAGGTTCAGCTATAGGAGGCACAGATGAAGGCACGCACGGTTCTCATGCTCCTGGGTACGCTCGCAGCCCTGGCCGCATGCTCTCATACGGCCGGCCGGGAGGGGGAGTTCGCGGAAGACGAGCTCTCTCCGCCCGTCATGGACCAGCCCGACTTCCGTCAGAGCCCCGGGTCATTATGGTCGCCGGGCGCCAAATTTTACGACATGTACAGCGACCGCAAGGCCCGCCAGGTGGGGGATCTCGTGATCGTGCAGATCATTGAGAGTTCCTCGGCCAACAAGGAGGCCTCCACCGAGGCGTCCCGTGAAAGCTCCATGGACCATTCGGTGACGAACTTCCTGGGCCTGCCCCTGGACCGGTCTTCCATCTTCGGCTACGGGCTGGAGCCTTCCATACAGGCAAATAGTACCTCGGAGTTCACCGGCGACGGCAAGACCACCCGGAAGGGGACCCTGTCAGCGGTGGTCACGGCCCGCATCATGAGGGTGCTGCCCGAGGGCAACTTCGTCATCAAGGGGAAGAAGCAGATCCGCGTGAACGACGAGTCCCAGTTCATCATGGTTTCGGGCATCATCAGGCCTGATGACATCCTGTGGAACAATGCCGTGCTGTCCACCGCCATCGCCGACCTGAGGGTGGACTACTACGGCGCCGGCATCCTCGGCGATCAGCAGAACAAGGGTTTCCTGGCCCGGGCCATCGACAAGATCTGGCCGTTCTAAGGGGTGAACCATGAAGAAGATCGTCCTCGCAGCCGTCATCGTGTTCCTGGCGGTTCCGTACGTGTGGGCCGTCCGGGTCAAGGACCTCGTGCAGATCCAGGGGGTCAGGGAGAACAAGCTTTCGGGCTACGGCCTCGTGGTGGGGCTGAACGGAACGGGGGACAAGGCCGGCACGGGAACCCAGTACACCCTCAATGCGGTGGCCAACATGCTCAGGAACATGGGTGTCCAGGTGAACGCGGACGACCTGAAGACCAAGAACGTGGCCGCGGTCATCGTCACATCCTCCCTGCCGCCCTTTGCGAAGAGCACCCAGAAGCTCGACTGCACGGTTTCTTCCATGGGTGATGCCACCTCTCTGGCAGGCGGGACGCTCATCTCGACACCTCTGTACGGCCCGGACGGGAAGGTCTATGCCCTTGCCCAGGGCCCGCTGTCCGTGGGCGGGTTTGCCGTGAGCGGCGCATCCGGCTCGGGGGTGACCAAGAACTTCCCCACCGTGGGGACCATCCCGGGCGGGGCAGTGGTGGAGCGCTCGCTGGACCTGAACCTGGGGCAGCAGATGACGCTCGTGATGAACAGCCCCGACTTCACCACGGCGGGCAGGCTGGTGAAGTCCATCAACACCAGACTCGGCTTGAGTGTGGCGAGCGCCTCCGACCTCTCCACCATCCGTCTCGATGTCCCGGAGTCCTACCGGAACAACCTGGTGGAATTCATAGCGCTCATCGAGGGTGTGGATGTGACGCCCGACAACCGGGCGAGGGTCATCGTGAACGAACGGACCGGCACCGTGATCATCGGCAGTGAGGTGGCGATTTCCTCCGTTGCCATTGCCCACGGCAACCTGAGGATCAGGGTCTCCGAGCAACCCCAGGTCTCCCAGCCGCTCCCGTTCTCACAGGGCAGGACCACGGTGGTGCCGCAGACCGACGTGGATGTCGAGGAGAACGGCAAGCGCCTCATCCTCCTCAAGGGCTCCGCCACCATCGGGGACCTGGTCAATGCCCTGAACGCGGTGGGTGTGTCTCCGCGGGATCTGGTGATGATCCTGCAGGGTATCAAGCGTTCAGGCGCCCTGCACGCCGAGCTGGAGGTCATATGATCCGGGACGTGGCGCTGATCGCCCACATGAAGTCGGGCAACCCGGCCAAGGCGCTGGACAGGGCCTGCGCGGAGTTCGAGACGGTCTTCGCCCACCAGCTGCTCAAGACCATGTCATCCAGTGTGCCCGAGGGGTTCATGGACGGAGGGTTTGCCAGCGACGTATACAGGGACATGTTCTACCAGGAAGTGGCCAGGGCAATGGGGGAATCCGGGGCCCTGGGCATCAGGGACGCGCTGAGGGGCTACCTCCGGCAGCACTTCGGAGAAGACGGCGATACCAGGCAGGGTGAGGTTCACCAGGAGAATGACCGATAAGATTCAGTGAAAGGCCTGTGGACCGGGGAGGCGCCATGACCTATGCGGACATCATCAGGGGGCTTGAGCGGGAGAGAGAGCTGGTGGAGGAACTGAACGCCCACCTGCAGAAGGAGCTGGACCTCATCGCGTCCGGAGACGTCCAGGTCCTGGAGGAATCCATGCCTGCCAAGCAGAGAATCATCAAGAATATCGCAAAGAACCGCAAGAAAGCAGACATGCCTTCCCACGATCCTTCTCCCGAAGAGGCCAGGCGGATGCGCAAGCTCCAGCAGGATCTGGTGCGGTCCTGGAAGAAGGCCTCCGGCCTCAACGAGATCTCCAAGCAGATGGTGACCCAGAGGCTCACCGACATCGATGGCGCAGTCCAGTCGTTTTTCGGGGGACTGAAGGAGCGGTACTCCAGAGACGGCAGGAAGTCGGCCATCTCGCTGCATACCATCAAGACAGGAGCATGACATGCCAGGACTCGGCGGCGCACTCGACATCGCACGGTGGTCCATGTACAGCTCGCAGCTGGCCATCGAGATCATATCTCACAACGTGGCCAACGCGAACACCGAGGGGTATTCACGGCAGAACCTCAGGGTGGAGGCCAACTATCCCATCACCATGGGGCCCGGCCAGATCGGCACGGGCGTGCGGGCCGTGGAGGTCACCAGGTCCTACGACAACTTCATCAACCAGCAGGTCAGCCTCAAGAAGTCTGAGTACTGGTACTGGAGCGCCCAGAGAAGCGCCATGGAGGAGATCGAGAGCATCTTCAACGAGAGCGAGGGATCCGGGCTGAACGCGCTGATGGGCGAGTTCTGGAACGCCTGGGGAGACCTGTCCAACAACCCCGACGGGGTCCCCGAGCGGCAGGCGCTGCTCGCCAAGACCGACAATCTCCTCTCGTTCGTCCATGAGATGGACTACAACCTCAGGGCGTACCAGCGGAACCTCGATGCCACCATCCGGGGGTCCATCGGGGAGGTGAATTCCATCGTCTCCCAGATCGCGGAGCTGAACAAGAGCATCTCCAGTGTGGAGATCGACGGCATGATCAATGCCAACGACCTGCGGGACCGCAGGGAGCTCCTCCTGGAGCAGCTTTCCCAGTTCATGGACATCACCTACTACGAGGAAGAGACCACGGGCCAGATCATGGTCTACATCCTCGGCGGCACCCCGCTGGTCCTGGGCAAGGACACCTACTCCATGAGTGTGGAGCGCGACGCCGTCACCGGGTTCTCCCATATCCTGTGGAACGATTCCTCGGGCAGGGTTGTGGATGTCACCGGCAAGCTCCAGGGGGGAAAGCTCGCCGGGTGGGTGAATATCAGGGACAGCAAGATCGACTCCTACATCGAGTCGCTGAACACCCTCATGGGCGAGCTCGCCTGGCAGGTGAACTCCCTGCACGCAGAGGGCGTGGGGCTTTCAAGCGTGAGCGAGATGACGGGAACGGTCAGGGTTTCGGCCGCCACCGACGACCTTGCCTCGGCATTCCATTTCAGCGACCGGTACACCGCGGGCGGGACCTTTGACATCCAGGTCTTCGACGCCTCAGGCGCCGTGGTGAACACGTACCACGTCGATCCGGCGGGCAGCACCGTGGGAGACCTCATCGCGGAGATAAACGCCCTGTCCGGTGCCGGCGGCGGCGAGATCACGGCAGGCCTCACCGCGGACGGCCGCTTCCATATCACCTCGGACGCCACGCACACCTTTGCCGTCAGCCCCAGCACCACGGGCCCCTCCAGCAATGCCCTGGCCGTCCTCGGGGTGAATTCCTTCTTCACGTGGTCCGAAACTCTGGGGCTGCCCATGGACGACATCACGGAAACCATCGGGGTGAACGACGTCCTCGAGGCGAATCCGAACCTCATCTCGTCCGGTTACCTCGACGACAACGGCCGGGTGGCGCCCGGCGGCAACGACGTGGCACGCGCGATCTTCAACCTCCAGGACAGGGTCATCGAGAACATGGGCGGCATCGGGGTGAGCACCACCATGGATACCTACTACAGCTCGCTGGTGGCCCAGGTGGGGGTGGACGTGCAGAACACGGTGAACAACGAGAAGTTCAACGATACCCTGCTCGGGCAGTACATCAGGAGAAAGGAGAGCATCTCCGGGGTGAGCCTCGACGAGGAGATGTCCGAACTCCTGAAGTACCAGCACCTGTATCAGGCCGCGGCCAAGCTCATATCCATAGCCGATGAGATGATGGAGTCGTTGATTTCGATAAAATAATCATGTAATACATCCCCAAAAGGAAGTGTCCTGCGGGGGGTTTCGTTGCTGATATTGACAAGGAAAGTCGGCGAATCCGTGGCCATCGGCGATGATATCCAGGTATCCATTGTCGAGATCAAGGGCTCCCAGGTCAAGATCGGCATCCGCGCCCCCAGGGAAGTATCGGTACACCGGCAGGAAATCTACCTGAAGATCCAGGAGGAGAACCTGCGTGCGGCCCAGGTTTCGAAAGAGGCCCTCGGTTCCGTGGAAGACCTGTTCCAGAAGAAGCCCTCGTAACCGTATCAGGAGGAAAAGATCATGCGTGCTTTCTTCGACCTCATCACATCCGTCATCCTGGCACCCTTCAAGCTGGTGAAGTTCATCGTCGTCGATGTCCTTGTCGTGGGGATCATCGGGGGCATCCTCTCCATGGTCGCTGCCGTCTTCAAGGGCATATTCAGGCTGCTGTTCCGGCCCGTCACCCTGCTGCTCGTCGCCGCCGGTGCGGCGGCATTCTACTTCTCCACCGAAGAGCAGAAGAAGAAGGTCAAGGCCCTGATGGGCATGTGAGCGGCAGAGCCCTGTTGCCTGCGGGATGAACGGGAAGGGTTCATCCGACGGGTTCTCCATGGAGATGGGTCCCATGGGACCCATCGGCGAGGCCGGCTCGCTCATGCTCCGCGTCAACAGGAACTGCCCGTGGAACAGGTGCCTGTTCTGCCCGGTGTACAAGGGAAGGCGATTTTTTCCGCGAACCGCTCGAGAGATCCTCTCCGACATCGATGCCGCTTCTCGGGCCTGGAGCCTGCTGGACGAGGTCTCCTGGTCCATGGGGCTCGGGGGATCGGTCACCCACGGGGTGATCCGGGATGTCATGCTCTCCCGGCCGGACCTGTACGGCGCAGAAGGTGACACCCGCAGTCCGGGACAGGTTCTGGCGGTGAACACCCTGTACAACGTGGCGGACTGGGTCAGGCATGGCGCACGGAGGGTGTTCCTCCAGGATGCCGACGCACTGGCCATGAAACCCGCATCCCTCGCAGGGGTTCTCGTATACCTGAAGAAACGTTTCCCCACCATCGAGCATGTCTCCGCCTATGCCCGCTCGAAGACCTGTGCGCAGAGGACGGAGGAGGACCTTGCGGCATTCCGGGAAAACGGTCTCACCCACTGCCTGGTGGGTATTGAATCCGGGTCTGATGCGGTACTGGACTTCATGCGCAAGGGTGTCGTGAGTGCCGGGCACGTCGCCGCCGTGGCCAGGCTGAGGGGTGCGGGCATACACGTTGCGGCCTTTGTCATGCCCGGCCTGGGCGGGAAGAACCCGGAGCTTGCGGATCACATGCCCAGGACCGTGGAGGTGCTCAATGCATGCAGGCCGCACGAGGTGCGCGTGCGGAGCCTTGCCGTCATCGAGGGGAGTCCCCTTCACGGGCTCATGGAGGCGGGCGGTTTCATCCCGCCAGGTGAGGCCCAGATGATCGACGAGATCGGCGAGCTCATCTGTGGTCTGGATTTTGCCTGTGAGTTCGAGACCCTGCAGATGACCAACACCCTGTTTACCTTCCGGGGGCCGCTGCAAAGGTACCGGCAGGACCTCCTCGTCGCCCTCGGACGATTCAGGGGGCTGAGCCTTCACGAGCGGGCAGAGGTGCTCCTGCGGCGGATCACGCAGGGAGGGTACCTGGATTTCGTCGTGTCTCAGGGCAGGCTTGACGAACAGACCGGCAAGGCCCTGAGAGAGGCTGGACGGGCCGTGGAGCAGGGATCGCCGGATGCCATGGACAAGACCGACAGGGCGCTGCGGCTCGTCAAGTCAAAGGGGATACCCTAAGGACCAGGGACGCGACTGCTGCGCGGGTCCAGGGACATGCCCCGACGGATCGGTTCCCTGCAGATCTTTCACGCTTTCATCCTGAACGAGGGGTGGTCGCCCCGTGTGATGCCGGAGCGCTGTGAGTGAAAAACCGACTTGGAGCTTGAAATGGGAGGTATTTGAGTATAAAGAGCCATTGTAAAAGAAATGTAAATATTCGTTGCACACATGCATATTCCATGGAAAGGGTCAGGGTGATATGGACAACACTGTTCTCGGGATTGATGTCGGTTCGGTAACCGTCGGCGTTGCAGAGGTGTCGCCTGAGGGTTCGGTCGTGCGGTCGGCGTACGCCTTTCATCGCGGCCATGTCCGGGAGACGCTCGAAGGGGTGCTCCCAGTCTTCGGCCTGGACGCCGTGAGGAACATCGCTGCCACCACATCGACGCCCGACACGGTGCATGCGTGCATGAGGGTCGACAACAGGGTCGCGACGATCCGTTCCCTGCGTCGTTTCCAGAAGGACGCACGTGCCCTCCTGCACGTAGGCGGCGAGCAGTTCTTCCTGGTACGCTTCGATGCAAAGGGGGATTATCGCACCTGCAGGTCCAACACCTCCTGCGCGGCGGGAACCGGAGGCTTCCTGGACCAGCAGGCCGGGCGGCTCGGGCTCGACGGCTGCGGCGAGCTGAGCATGATCGCCCTTCAGAACACGGGCCCGCTCCCGAAGATCGCGTCTCGGTGTTCGGTCTTCGCCAAGACCGATCTCATCCACGCCCAGCAGGAGGGGTACAGCCTGGCCCAGATCACCGACGGCCTCTGCCTGGGCCTGGCGAGGAACATCGTGGACACCCTGTTCAAGAACGAGGATATCGCCGGCCGTATCGTCCTGTCCGGTGGAGTGTCACTGAACCGGGCGGTGCTGAAACACCTCTCGTCCCTTCTTCCTGCAGAGATTATCGTGGACCCTGTCTCGCATCTCTTCGGTGCGGTTGGGGCAGCCCTGTGCCTACTGGACGAGATCGACAGGACCTCCGCCAGGAAGGTTACGGGGATTTCCGACATCATGACAACGGGGTCCGCGGAAAAGAGCTATGCGTACCCCCCCCTCGAGCTGAGGCTTTCCGAGTACCCGGACTTTGACGGCGGTGAGCGCTATGAGTACCTTCTGCCGGAGGGAAGGGTGCCTGGCATGGTGGAGGTTGACATCTACGAGGACCTTTCCACGGCCACGGTGCATGAGGTCTACCTTGGCATCGACATAGGTTCCACCAGCACCAAGGCGGTTTTTGTGGATATGGGCGGGAGGGTCCTCGCCGGGTTTTATACCAGGACCGCGGGCAGACCCATCGATGCGGTGCGCGCGCTCTTCGAGTGCATGGACCGCATGGCCGCGCACAGGGCGGTGCGGTTCGCGGTCAAGGGTGCAGGCACTACCGGGTCGGGCAGGAAGCTCGTCGGCAGCATCATCGGCGCTGACCTGGTGCTCGACGAGATCACCGCCCATGCCCGGGCGGCCTGCGAGCTCAATCCAGACGTGGACACCATCATCGAGATCGGCGGTCAGGATGCCAAGTTCACCACGGTGAAGGACTCCCTCGTCACCTTCAGCGCCATGAATGCGGTCTGCGCGGCCGGCACCGGGAGCTTCATCGAGGAGCTCTCGTCGAAGCTTTCCTGTCCCCTGGCCGAGTGCTCATCCCGGGCCTGGGGCAAGCGGGCCCCCATGGCCAGCGACCGCTGCACCGTGTTCATGGAGCGCGACCTGAACCACTACCTGAGCGAGGGGTATGCCGAAGGCGAGGTCCTGGCATCCGCACTCCATGCGGTGTGCGAGAACTACCTCACCAAGGTAGCCGTCGAGAGCGCCATCGGAGATGTGGTCTTCTTCCAGGGAGCCACCGCAAAGAACAGGGCTCTGGTGGCGGCCTTCGAGCAGCGCCTGCGCAGACCCATCCTCGTGTCGCGCTTCTGTCATCTCACCGGAGCCCTGGGAACGGCGCTGACCCTGGCGGACGAGCACCGCGGCGCAACCCGCTTCAGGGGACTTGAGCTGTACACGAAGGACATCCCCGTACGCTCCGAGGTCTGCGGGCTCTGCGCCAACCACTGCAAGCTCACCGTGGCCGAGGTGGGCGGCGAGCAGGTGGCCTACGGGTTCCTCTGCGGCAGGGACTACGACGCCAAGACCTTCGTGAATAACAACCGTTCGGGTTTCGATCTGTTCAAGACCAGGAGAGCGGTCTTTTCCCGGCCGAGGTCCCGGGAGTGCCGGTTCCCCTTTGTGGTGGGGCTGCCCTTGGCCCTGCACCTGCGGGAGGATGCGGAGTTCTGGCAGTGTTTTTTCGATGAGCTCGGCATAGCCACGGTCACCGTAGAGCCGAAAAAGGAGGATGTCAGGCAGGGCCGGCGCCTGGCCGGGGCGGACTTCTGCGCACCGGTCCACGCGCTGTTCGGCCAGGTGAGTGAACTTCTGGCGAAGGCCGATTACGTCTTTGCCCCCGTGTACCTCGAGGACAGCCCCCCCTCCAAGGGGGTCCGGAGGCAGTACTGCTACTACACCCAGTTCTCAGTGTCCCTGGCAAGGGCCCATGCCGGGAGGGACGAAGGGCGCATCCTCATGCCGCTGGTGAATTATCTCTACAGCACCATACAGACCAAGGTCCGTCTCTACCGGGCACTCATGCCCCTCACCGGCGGCCAGGTGAGCCTCATAGACGTGGCCCGCGCCTTTGAGAAGGCCCGGGCGTTCAGACAACAATGCCGGCAGGGGCTCCAGGAAGCGTATCGCCGGGAGCGACCAGGCGAGGGCGACATCAGCGTGGTCCTCCTCGGCAGACCGTACACGGTCCTTTCCAGGTCCATGAACAACGGGATCGTGGACATCTTCGCGTCCCTGGGGATCAAGACGTTTTTCCAGGACATGGTGCCCGTGGATGCAGGCGGGGGTTCCTCCATGCAACCTCTCTTGGACGACCTGCCCTGGAAGTATGCATCCACAGTCCTCAACACGGCCGAGGTCGTGGCGACGGCGAAGGGCATCTACCCGGTCCTGGTCACCTCCTTCAAGTGCACTCCTGACGCCTTTGCCATGGAATATTTCAAGAAGGTCATGCATGCGCACCGCAAGCCGTACCTCATCCTGCAGCTCGACGAACACGACTCTTCGGTGGGCTATGAGACACGGATCGAGGCGGCGGTACGTGCCTTCAGAAACCACCGTGGCAAGGGCGGCACACAGAGGCCCGAGGGCTTTCCGTCCCTTCTGCCCGCCAGGGGCCTTGCCGGCAAGACCGTGTTCTTCCCCAACTGGGACACGCTCTCGTGCAGGCTGCTCGTGGCGAACCTCGTCAGGGAGGGACTGGATGCGAGGCTCCTTGAGCCGTCGCCCGCGTGCATGCTCAAGGGGCTTCGGCACAACGCGGGACAGTGCATCCCCATCAACATCATGGCCCAGGAATACATCGACGCCATCGAGCGGAACGGGCTGGACCCGTCGCGGTGCGTGCTGTGGATGCTGAAGGGCGAGATCGCCTGCAACATCAAGCTGATCCCCCACCACATCAAGAACGTGCTGAACGGCTATGGGCGCGGCATGGAAAGGGCAGGGGTGTATCAGGGTGAGGTTTCCATGGTGGACATCTCGGTGCGTGCCGCCCTGAACACGTACTTCGCCTTCATGTTCGGCGGACTGCTCCGCAGGGTCGCCTGCAGGATCAGGCCCTACGAATTGCATAAGGGGGCGGTGGACGATGCCGTGGTAAGGGCCATGGACATGCTCGAACGTGCCTTTGCCGGGAACGGGTCCAAGGAGGAGACGCTCCGGGAGGTTATCGCGCTCTTCGAACGGATAGAGACAAGTCCGGGCAGGCGGACCAAGGTCGCCATCATCGGCGACCTCTACGTACGTGATAACGACCTCATGAACCAGGACCTGGTGCATTTCATCGAGGGCCACGGGGGCGAGGTCATCACCACGCCGTACACCACGTACGCCAAGATGATCGCCCGGCCGTACCTGAGGAAATGGATCACCGAGGGCAAGATCCTGTTCTCCCTGTCTTCGCGTGCCATGCTCGCCACACTGCAGCAGCTCGAAAAGAGATACTACCGCTGTTTTCAGCGCATCCTGGGTGAACCCGACCATGCATTCGACGAGAAGGCCGAAGAGGTCCTCGCACGCTACAGCCTCCTGCCGGAGCACACAGGCGAGTCCATGGACACCATCCTCAAGGTCCACTACATCGTCAAGCACCACCCGGACGTGGCCTTGTTTGTCCTGGTGAACCCCGCGTTCTGCTGCCCGGGCCTGGTGACTGAGGCCATGAGGGAACAGATCGAACTCCACACGGGCCTGCCCGTAGTGAGCGTCACCTATGACGGGACATTGAGCCCCAAGAACCAGTCGGTGATCCCGTACCTGAAATTTCCCCGTACCCTTATGGACAGGGATCATGTACCGGTGAACGTGAAAAGGGCCCTCCCGGTGGAGGGCCCCCTGTTCTGACTGGTGCCGTCAAATACCGCTGATGTGGAAGGCGGGGCTGCTTCCGTGCGCGTTTAGCCGAGCCCCATGAGCTTGAGGAACGGATTGGCGAAGATGAGGATGAGGCAGATGACCAGCGTGTAGATGGCCAGGGACTCGATCATGGCCAGGCCCAGGATGAGGGCGGTGAGGATCTTGCCCGATGCGTCGGGATTGCGGGCGATGCCGTCGCAGGCGCCTCTTACACCGTTGCCCTGGCCGATGCCCGTTCCCGCCGCGGCAATGGCCATGCCGATGCCCGTGGCTACTGCGATCCAGGAGAAGAAACCGATGGCCTCAGGGCTTGCTGCCCCTTCCGCTGCGAAGACCACTGATGCGAGTGCCAGGACAAAGAACGCTGAAACCCCTGATAACCATGCAAATCTTTTCATACTATCCTCCACGAATTTTATTCAATACGTTGTGCCGGAACATCCGACCGCACTCGCATTCTACCCGGCTTTTCCAGCAGCCGTCAATACCCGTTTAGCAAGAGAAATGCAAAAAGAAAGGCGGGCATGTGCTGCCCGCCTCGTGCATCCGTGTTGTCGGTGGATTCGCTCGTGCCGATCAGTGCGCCTCCTCCATGGCGCCGCTGATGTACATCATGGCCAGCAGGGTGAACACGAAGGCCTGGAGTACCGAGGTGAAGATCATGAGTACCAGCATGGGCATGGGGATGAGGAAGGGAACCAGTGCCAGGAGCACCACGAGCACCAGGTCTTCGCCGAAGATGTTGCCGAAGAGACGCATGGTCAGCGATAGCGGCCGTGCCAGGTGGCCGATGAGTTCCACCGGCACCATGATGGGGGCCATCCACCACACCGGGCCCATGAAGTGCTTGAGGTACTTCATGCCGTGGATCTTCACGCCCACGATGTGGGTCAGCAGGAACACGGTGAGCGCCATGGACAGGTTGGTGTTCAAGTTCGCGGTGGGCGAGTAGAAGCCCGGGATGATGCCCGCCATGTTGCAGGTGAAGATGAACAGGGCGATGGTGGCGATCAGGGGGAAGAACCGCATGCCGTGCTCTCCCATGGTGTCCACGAGCAGGCCCTTGAGGCCGCCGATGATGACCTCCAGGAAGTTCTGGAGCCTTCCGGGCACGAGCTTCAGGCTCTTGGACACGATGAACCCCATGACGACGAGGAATATCATGTACAGCCAGGTGAAGGTGACCTGGTAGAAGTGGTTGCCGTCGGACCATCCGGTGGCCTCGTGGATGAATTCGTACATGGGGTGGGTGATGAAGTCCAGGACGAGAAATCCGTGTTCCATACTAATGTCCTCCTGCACAGATGTAGGTGTAGCACGCGTAGCTCATAACGCCGAGCATGATGACGGACAGGCCCAGGAGCAGGCCCAGGACGTCGACACGTGCCACGGCGACGAGCACGTAGAGCACGGCCCCCGTGAGGGCGAGCCTGAGTATGTAGCGTTTTATCATATAGGAAGAGCCCTGCTTTGCCGTGAGCGTGATGGACGATCTGGCATGGCGCCAGAGGAGCTGGTAGTTTGCCAGGCAGACCCCGCCTCCGGCCAGGACCCCCAGGGCGAACTTCCAGCCCGCAATGGGGAGACTGGCGATACAGAACCCCACCCACAGGGCAAGCGCGATGAATTCGATCCTCTTCTGGACAGGGTCTTTACTGACGTTTCTCACTGTCCTTTTCCTCGCTGAAGAAACGCATGTAGGTCTTGTACATCATGCGGAACCCCGCCATGATGCCGCCGAAGAGGAGAATGAAGGTGAAGATGGGCTCGGTGCCGAGATATTGGTCAATGTAGAAACCGCCGATGAGGCCCAGGACGATGGATGCCACCATGGCGAAACCCATGGTGCTCAGGTCCGCCACCGTGAGGTACATCTTCTTCCGTTCTCTCTTATCCCTGTCGTCCGCCATGTGTGCAGGCCTGTCCCGAAATGTATTTTTGCCATACTACTGAATCGCGATTCATAATGCAAGGGCGATTTTCTGGCCTTCACCGCAGCCTGGAAATCGGCTCCAGGACGACATATGGGTGGTCCGGACGTGCCGTGTCATTTTTTTCTTGTCATGTGAAATGATTTCCGGTAAAGAGTACGAGTTTAAGCAGATGACTACACTACAGAGTGCACTATGGACGGTACACAACGTAACAAGGGTCAGATGCGGAAACTCACGATTGTTTGTGTGTGTTTTATAGCATCAGGTATTGGGGCAGCATTGATACCCGTCCGATGGACACCGGGTACGCAGACACCAAAAGAAGTCCCCGAAGAGACCCAATCAATCCAGTATATGTATACTGCGAGTCTGCCCGAGCGGATTCTGCAGATACAGGACGTGCAGGAGAGGAAACGGTGCCTCATCGAGATCCTCCTGCCGCTCGTTCTGCGCGCCAACGAAACGATCCTGAAGCAGCGCCTCATGGTGGACGACATCAAGGGCAGGCTTCCCTGCCTCAGCCGGGAAGACGAGGAGATTCTGAACTCGCTCGCCCGGCTCTACCTCGTGCCGCAAGGCCCTCCCGAGGTGATGGTGGAAGAGCTCCTCATGCGCGTGGATGTGCTCCCGGTGTCCCTTGTCCTCGCCCAGGCGGCCATCGAGTCGGGGTGGGGCACGTCGCGGTTCAGCATCAAAGGGAACAACATCTTCGGCATGCGCACCTTCAGCGGCTACGGCATGGTCCCCCGTCAGCGGCCGGAGGGCGAGCAGTACGCGGTGTCCGTCTTCGACGACCTGCAGTCCTGCATCGACTACTACCTCTGGAA
Organism: uncultured Bacteriovoracaceae bacterium; assembly: GCA_964572405.1. GTDB lineage: Bacteria > Desulfobacterota > Desulfomonilia > UBA1062 > UBA1062 > MWEI01. The sequence continues at coordinate 2,384 of CAZNGL010000036.1, read as the reverse complement.
CATCAACACGAACCCGCAGTACGAGGATCTGAGGTATATCCGGAGCAGGAGCTCCGGGCCCTACAATTCCTATGCCCTGGTCCACGGGTTGAAAAACTATTCGGAGCAGGGGAGCGAATATGTGCGCAAGGTGGAGAACCTCATCAGCTACAATGCGCTGAAGGAATATGACGAATACCGGCTCCAGTAGATCCTGTGACCCGTTGACTCAACGCGGCTCTGCCCGTCGGTTCCGCAACGTGTCTTTCCCGGCCGCGTTTGCCGTATCATGCATAGGGGTCGCATGTCTGCTCCTGGGCGCCACCATCCCCCTGCATGCGCACATCTCGGTCCTCCTCTATCACCGCTTCGACGAGGGCCGGTATCCCACCACCACCACCTCGTCGGCCCGGTTCGAGCAACAGATGGAGTACCTGCGCTCCAACGGGTATACGGTCCTGTCCATGGACCGGCTGGCCGAGTGCGTGGAAGGCTCGCGCCCGGTCCCGGAGAAGGCCGTGGTCATCACCATCGACGACGGGTTCATCTCGGAATACGAACGGGCCGTGCCCATACTCAGGCGATACCGGTATCCCTTCTGCATCTTCGTCTTCACCGACGGTGTGGGCGCCAGGGGGTATATGACCTGGGACCAGCTCAGAGCGGTGGAGGGCTGGGGAGGGGTAGTGGGGAACCACACGCACACCCACCCGAGACTCATCAACATCTCCCGGCAGGCCCTGGAGCGGGAAATCGCGCGTTCCCAGCAGATCCTCCAGAAGAACCTCGGCCATAAGGCGCGCTACTTCGCCTACCCCTTCGGGCAGTACGACGAGGCGGTCCGGCAGGCGGTGCGCTCTGCAGGGTTCCGTCTCATGCTGAGCTCCGATCCCGGCAGCGTGGGCAAAGGGGCCGAGACCGACCGCATCCCCCGCCAGGCCATCGTGGGCGCCCAGATGAGCATGAAGGACTTCGCCGCAAAGCTCATGAATCCCCCCCTCGAAATCTCCGACCGCAGCCCTGCCAGCGGGACCCTTGCCTCGGCCACCATTCCCGGGGTGAGCCTTGTCCTGCAGGACCCGGGACTGTACGAGCCGGGCCAGGTGAACCTGTTCCTCTCGGAAAAGGGCAGGCTCGATGCATTCTTCGACCCCCGGACCGGGCGCCTGAGCTGCAGGGGGCCCATCCACCTCACGCGCAAGACGAACCGGATCATCGTGTCCGCCAGGAGGAAGTCCGACGGGCACTTCGCCCTGGATGCATACCTCATCGTGCTGCCCGGGACATGGGAGGGCATGAGGTACACCTTGAGCCCCCGGGAGACACCGTCTCAGTACCCCGACTGACGCACTCCGGAGCGCCCGCTCGCCACAGGCGCGCTTTCTTGGGTTGCATCGCAGGCGCAGCTGTGGTGAAATCCCGGCCATGAAGCTCGATGACATCGACAGGGAGCTCCTCTCCCATGTCCAGGGAGACCTCGAGGTCTGCGAGACCCCCTTCGCAGCCCTGGCAGAAAGGCTCGAAATCAGCGCGGCGGAGGTTGTAACCCGCCTGCGGGCACTGAAGGAGCAGGGCCTCATCCGGGAGATCAAGGCCGTGCTGCGGCACCGCAAGGCGGGGTTTACCGCCAACGCCATGGTGGTATGGGCGGTGAGCGCGGAAAGGCTGGACGAGGTGGGAGCGGCCCTTGCGGCCAGACCCGAGGTGAGCCACTGCTACGAGCGGGAGGGCTTTGCGCCCTATACCGTCTTCTCCATGGTCCATGCGCACAGCGAGGCGGAGCTCGAGGCTGCGGTCCGCGCCATGGCGGCAGCGGTGGCGGTGGACGACTACCGGATATACCGGAGCGTCGCCGAGTTCAAGAAAACATCCATGCGGTATTCGTTTCAGAAAACGGGAGACATGGGGGAGGAGAACGGACGTGAAGAATGAGGAGCTGTTCGAAGCGGCCCTCAGGGTGATACCGGGCGGGGTGAACTCGCCCGTGCGCGCATTCAGGAAGGTGGGCGGTGTTCCCAGCTTCATTGAAAAGGCCCGGGGGCCGTATCTCTGGGATGCACAGGGCAGCCGCTTCATCGATTTCGTCCTTTCGTGGGGGCCCCTGATCCTCGGCCACGCCCACCGGGCCGTGGTGGAGGCCGTGAGGAAGCAGGCAGGCCTGGGCATGAGCTACGGAGCGCCCACCAGGCTCGAGGTGGAGATGGCCCGGCTCGTGTGCTCCGCCTTTGCCTCCATTGAAAAGGTCCGCTTCACGAGCTCCGGGACCGAGGCCTGCATGAGCGCCATCCGCCTCGCCCGGGCGGCCACGGGCAGGCGCGTCACGGTGAAGTTCGAGGGGTGCTACCACGGACATGCGGACAGCCTCCTGGTCAAGGCCGGCTCCGGGGCGCTCACGCTGGGCATCC
>CAZNGL010000035.1:0-22791 GCA_964572405.1 uncultured Bacteriovoracaceae bacterium | reverse complement strand
ACACGGACGAGCTCATGATCATCTCGAGCTCGGGCCAGATCATCCGCATGCCCGTTTCCCAGATCAGGACCACGCGGACGCGCTCTGCCCAGGGCGTGAGAGCGATCCGGATGAAGGAAGAAGAGAAGATCGTGGATTTCACGAAGTACGTCAGCGAAGAGGACGCGGATTAAGGCGTCTCCCCACCGACCGCGTTCGTGCGCGATGCGGAGATACGCCTGGAAGGCGGGGGGCAGAGGGGCGGCAAGACGAACACCGGCTTCGATCCCCTCATCAACTGCAATGTGGAATGGGTGCCTGCCGCCCGGTTCCTCGTGGTCGTCAATGGAGACCTGCTGGGCTCGTCCCAAGGCCGGGCGGAGGATGTCCTCCTCGCCCTTTCGTACCGGGCCATGGACGGCCTGCAGCCGCTGATGCGGGTCCCGGCAATCCGACGAGAACGCCCGGAGGAGGTGCTCATGATGAAAAAGAGATCAGGGGAAAAGGCCGGATGGCTTGCAGGGTGGGCCGGGGGCTTCGTGTGGGTCTTCATCCTGGCCCTCCTGTTTCTGTACAGGCAGAACTTCGCACAGGGTCTCGCGGGGGTGGCCCTCACCGGGGTTGCCGCTGCCGCAGTGCTCTCCTGCGCGCCGTGGCGGCATCCGTCCACGCCGTACTGGAAGCTCATGCTCGCGCCCTACGGCCTGTTCCTCGTCGCCGTGGCCTGGGCAGTCTGGTCTTTCGGCGGCCCCGAGCCCCTCGGGTTCAACTGGTGGAATCTGCTCTGGCTCATACCCGCCCTGAGCCCGTTCGGGCTTCTCGGCAGCACCACGTGGGAACAATCCGAAGCCCGGTCAGGCCCTGCACCGGACAGCGATCCCACCTCGCGCCCCCGCAGCTGAGCCGCGGCGCAGGGGCTGGTGGGGGGCCTGTGTCTACGCCGGCATCTGGATTCTCGGCTTTGCATGCAGCCGTGCGCTGGCGGCGAGGCGCCATCCGGACCTGTTTGCCGAGGGAGCCCGCTTTCTGGAGCACGGGAACGCGAAACCCAGGGACAGGGTCCTGTCGCCCGTGGCAGGGATCGGCAGCGGACTGATGACGCACGTCGCGGGGCTGGACGCGCGGTTCGGATCATCACCCGCCTTCAGCGTGCCGGTCAAGCTGGTCTCTCTGGGAGGTCTCCTGGCCGTATACGCCCCGGCATCCGCTGCACTGGTGCAAAACCGGTTCTTCTCCGCGAAGACAAAACCCTGCGATAATACGGCAGCACCGCCGGGGTCCCCGCCCCGTGTGCGATCAGCTCCCCGGGGGCCTGCCCGGGTTCAGCCCCGGCTGCTTCTCCATGGGCCTGATCCGCTCCCTGTCCGGCACGGAGAACGGCACGGTCTTCCGGTGCATGTCGCTGATCTCCCTGCTGCTGAGCGAGCGCTTCCACAGCGTCACGTCGTCCAGGCAGCCCAGGAACAGCAGGTTGGAGCGGTCACCCACCCAGATGCTTCCGCCGCTGTTCACGTCGTCCGCCTCGCTCTGCCGCGTGCCGGCCAGGCGGCTGTCCACGTAGAGGCTGATGGTCTTCCTCTGTGCGTCCCGCACGCCCACCACGTGGTGCCAGGCACCCGGTTCGAGCCGGTGGCTCACGAAGCTGAAGAACTTCTCCTTGTCCCTGACGGAGAAGAGCACCTTGTTCTCGGGGGTGCAGCTGAACGACCAGTACGCGTTCGCCCCGGTCTGGTTGGTCACCAGGGGTACGCTGACCAGCACGGGCTGGTTCAGCTTCACCCAGAACGCCACGCTGAACGAACCCTTGGAAAAGGTGTTTGCGGGTATCAGGGGGATCTCGATCCTGTTGCCGCGCTCGGAGAAGCAGTAGGCGCTGTCCTCTTTGCCGGAGCGGTCGGGGGACAGGTATGCGCCCGTGACCCGGGCGGTGTTCCCCTGGCCGGACGCGTCCTCGGCGTTCCCGCTGAAGGCATAGATCCCCACGGGCTCCGCCACGGTCTCGGCTGGCCGGGCGGGGTACGGGGAGTACCCCGCGGTGGAGGCATGGTACTCGGAGAGTTTCTCCGGGCTGAAGGCCCGGTCCCACAGCATCACGTCGTCGAGCCTGCCGATGAACAGGAGGTTTTTGTGGTCGCCCGCATAGATGGGACCCAGGCTGTTCACGCTGCCGCCCACGGCGGACCTCGTTCCCACCAGGGTGGAGTCCACAAAGAGGCTCATGGTCCTGTCCTGTGCGTTCCTCGTGCCCGTGACGTGGTGCCACTTCCCGTCCCCGATGGGGGCGGAGAGCAGGGCAGAGGAATCGCCCTCCTGGTTCCTGAGCAGGAACATCACCTTCTTGTCCGACGTGTAGTGGAAGCCCCAGGCCGGCCGGGCGCCGCTGTCGTTGGTGAGGAGGCCCCGCAGCACGGTGCCTTCGTCCACGGTCCTGATCCAGAACGATGCGGTGAAGCTCCCTGACCCGAAGGCGTTCTTGTCCGTCAGGGGGATCCTGATGTGGTGGGGCCGCTCGTAGAAGAGGTATGCGCTGTCCGGCTTCCCGGTCCGGTCCTCGGTGAGCTCGGCGCCCGTCACGGTGGCGTGGTTGGCATTGCCCGAGGAGTCATCCGCGTTGCCGTCAAAGGTGTAGGCCGCGACCGGCGCGGGGATCCCGCGCGCCTCCACGGTCTTGAGCCTCGTGCTGGGCGTCAGCGCTCCGGTGTCTTGGGCATGGACCCGGGCCAGCTGGGCTTCGCTCAGTGCCGTGCCCCACATGCGCACCTCGTCGAGGCGGCCCGTGAACAGGAGGTTCCGGTGGTCCCCCAGCCAGATGTCCGAGCCGCTGTCCACGCTGCCGGTCACCCCCGTCACCGAGCGGACGATCCGGCCGTCCACGTACAGGCTCAGGGTGTTGTTCCCCGCGTCCCTCACCCCGGTGACCTGGTGCCACTTCCCGTCCGCGATGGGGTGCACGATGAAGGCGTGCTGGTTCTCCCGGTTCTTCAGGGAGAAGAGGACCTTGCCGTTCGAGGAGAGGAAGAAGCCCCACGCCTGGCGGGGGGTGCCCGTGTTCGTGACCAATCCCTTCATCACCGGGGAGGTGTCCCTGGTCTGCACCCAGAAGGACACGGTGAAGCTGCCGTCGGCAAAGGTGTTCGCGGCCGTGCGGGGCACCCGGATGCGGTGGTCCGGCGCGTAGAAGATGTAGGCGCTCCCTGCGCGGCCGGACCGGTCCTCGGTCGGCTGCGCGCCCTGGACGATGGCGTGGTTGGCGTTCGCTGAGGTGTCCCGGGCGTTCCCGTCGAGCAGGTACTCGGCCACGGGGTCCGGCAGCGGGCCCAGCAGGTCGGGCAGGCCGGACCTGCCGGCCGGGAGCCCCCGCTTCTGAGCTGCAAGGGCACCAGGGACGAGGAAACAGGCAAGGACGAGGATCGTGACGAGTCGCTTCATGGGCACCTCCCTGCAGGGATGTATACCCCAAAGCCTTCCATTTCGCGACGGTATTATCAATAAAGGTGAATGAGAAAACCCTCCATGCTATCATACATCACATGGAAACTTGTCGCGTCTACTGTTCCGGCCCGCTCTTCTGTGCCGAGGAGGTGGGGGGCATGAACGCCATTGCCCGCGTGCTCGAGGCGGCCGGGTTTGCCACCTTCCTCCCGCACCGAGACGGGCTCGAGGCGTATGTCCTGCGCATGGCCGACATGCCCACGCCGAAGCCGCTGGCCGGCATCCGCTCGCGCATCGACATGGCCATCTTCTCCCTGGACGTCTACGAGCTCCTCGAGCGGTGCGCTGCCGTGGTGTGCAACCTGAACGGCCGGGTGCCGGACGAGGGCATGATCGTGGAGGCCTCGCTCGCATATGCGGCGGGCAGGCCGCTCGTGCTCTTCAAGGACGACGTGCGGGCACCGTTTTCCGGGTATGACAACTCCATGCTCACGAGCTTGGTCAAAGGCAGGATAATCAACAAGATGAAAGAGATACCCGCCGCGGTGAAGGAGACCCTCTCCCGGAAGGCCGCGCCCTGCCCGCTGTCCGGAGAACTCATGGAGGCCGTAGCATACGGCAGGCGAATCTCGTCCGTCCTCATGCGGCTGCCCCGGGAGGCGGGGAAGAAGCGCTGGTCCGACGAGGTGCTCTCTCTGGTCATGGAAGAGGCATGGAAGGCGCAATGACGCCTGGGAGGTGGCGATGAGCATGTATGTCCTGCTGGGAATCGTCCTGGTGGTGGCCCTCTGGGCAGGGCTGACCTACAACCGGCTCGTCAGGCTCAGGAACATGGTGAAGGAGGCCTGGAGCGGCATCGACGTGCAGCTCAAGCGCCGCTCCACCCTCATCCCGAACCTGGTGGAGACGGTGAAGGGCTACATGGGCCACGAGCGCGGCCTTCTGGGTGAGATCGCCGAGCTCCGCTCCCGGGGGCTCGCCGCCCGGGGCGTGACCCAGAAGGGCGAGATCGAGACCGCCCTGTCGAAAACGCTGGGCAGCCTCTTCGCCGTGGCCGAGGGCTACCCTGACCTGAAGGCCAGCACCAACTTCCTCGCTCTCCAGACGGACCTCACCCAGATCGAGGACCAGATCCAGATGGCCCGGCGCTACTACAACGGCACGGTGCGGAACCTCAACATCGCCGTGGAGTCCTTCCCGAGCAACGTCGTGGCCGGCATCTTCCGCTTCACCCAGGCCGAGTTCTTCGCCCTGGAGGACGAAACCGACCGGCTGGCCCCCAAGGTGAGCATGGAGGCCCCCAGGTGAGGCGCATCCTCCTCCTGGTCGTCACGGCGCTGGCCCTGTCCCCGGCGGTCCGGGCCGAGGAGCGCATCCTGGGCTTCGATTCCCTCGTCACCATCAGGCCGGCCGGCGACATGGAGGTGAGCGAGACCATCCGGGTGGTCTGCGAGGGCGACAGGATCAACCACGGCATCTTTCGCGACTTCCCCACCCGCTACGAGGACGGGTACGGCAACAGGGTGAGCGTGGTCTTCGAGGTCCTCTCGGTCCTGAGGGACGGCCGGGGGGAGAACTGGTGGACCGAGCCCATGACGAACGGCGTACGGGTGTACATGGGCAGCAGGGACGTCACGCTGAGGCCGGGCGAGTACACCTACACGCTCACCTACCGCACCGACCGGCAGCTGGGCTTCTTCGCGGACCACGACGAGCTCTACTGGAACGTCACGGGCAACGGCTGGGAGTTCGCCATGGACCGCGTGAGCGCCACGGTGGAGCTGCCGCCGGGCGCAGAGATCCTGTCCACGGAGGCCTACACCGGGCTCCTGGGCGAGAAGGGGCAGGACTACACCGTGACCCGGGACGAGCAGGGTCGCCCCGTGTTCACCACCACGCGGCCCCTGGCTTCCCGGGAGGGCCTCACCATCGTGGTCATGTGGCCCAAGGGCCTTGTGCGCGAGCCCACGCAGGCAGAAAAGGCGAGGTACTTCCTTTCGGACAACAAAAGCGCGGTGGCAGGCGCCGCGGGCATACTGGTCCTGCTCGCCTACTACGTCCTTGCCTGGCTCAGGGTGGGCAGGGACCCTGCGCGGGGCACCATCATCCCGCTCTATGAGGCGCCCAGGGGGTTCTCCCCTGCCGCGGTGCGCTACGTCATGCGCATGGGCTTCGACCACCGGGCCTTTGCCGCGGCCATCGTGAACATGGCCGTCAAGGGGGTTCTCTCCATCGACGAGGACACGGACGGCAAGTATACCCTCACCCGGAAGGGAACGGGCTACGAGGGTCTCTCCCGGGGCGAGACAAAGGTCGCCCAGCGCCTGTTCGGCGCGAAGACCTCGCTCACGGTGGAGACCGCCAACCACTCCGTCATCGCCCAGGCCATCAAGGACCTGAGCAAGAGCCTGGCGGTGGAGTACGAGAAGCTCTACTTCCTCACGAACCGGCACACCCTCGTCCCGGGGCTCGTCATATCCGTGCTGACGCTCGGGGCCGTGGTGGCCCTGGGCAGGAACGCGCCCGTGGCCGTGTTCATGACCCTGTGGCTCTCGGGCTGGACCGCCGGGTGCGCCATGCTCGTCTACCAGGCCTTCAGGGCCTGGCGCTCGGTCCTGTTCGAGCGGACCTCGCGCATCGTGAACACCGGCTCGGCCCTGTTCATGACGCTTTTCAGCCTGCCCTTCCTGGGAGGCGAGGTCTTCGGCCTTTGGCTGTTCACCCAGAACACGTCCATGGGGGCGGCCGCGAGCATCTTGGTCATCGTACTCCTCAATATCCTGTTCTACCACCTCATGAAGGCCCCCACCATCAAGGGACGCAGGGTCATGGATCAGATCGAGGGTCTGAAGCTCTACCTCAGCGTGGCGGAGAAGGACCGGCTCAAGGTGCTGAACCCTCCGGAGAAGACCCCCGAGGTCTTCGAGCGGTTCCTGCCCTACGCGATCGCCTTGGACGTGGAGCAGGCCTGGGGCGAGCAGTTCGCCGACGTGCTGGCCCGGGCCCGGGCCGAGACGGGTTATGCCCCGGCCTGGTACTCGGGGACCCACTTCGCGGCCGCGGGCGCTGCGGGGCTGGCGACCGGCCTGGGCTCCCTGTCGTCGAGCATCGCGTCCTCGTCTTCGCCGCCGGGCTCCAGCTCGGGCGGCGGAGGCGGGTCATCCGGCGGGGGCGGCGGTGGAGGAGGAGGCGGGGGCTGGTAGGCGCTTCAGGCTCCGGCTGCCATGCGGTACGCGTACACCCGCACCTCGTCGGCCAGACCCTTCAGCGTGATGGTGCGTTCCCGGAACCCCTGCTGAAAGGCCACCACCTCCCGGAAGGTGTTCTGGTCCACCAGGATCTCCAGGGGCTCGGCCTTTTCCTGGAGGCGGGCCGCCAGGTTCACGTGGTGGCCCACCACGCTGAAGGACTTTCGCGCCGTGCTGCCCAGGATGCCCACCGCCACGGGACCGCTGGAGATGCCGATCCCCACCGAGAGAACGGGCCTGCCCTCCTGTTCGAGCGCGCGGTTCAGGTCGCTCACCGCGGACAGGATCTTCATGCCCGCCACCACGGCCTGGTGGGGCGGGGACACGGACATGGTGAGGATCCCGAACACGCCCATCACCGCATCGCCCATGATCTTGTCCATCACGGCCGACTCCTCCAACAGCGGCGGGATCATGGCGTCCAGGTAGCGGTTGAGCGTGGCGAACACCACCTCGGGCGGGTTTGCCTCGCTGAAGGAGGTGAAGCCCCGGATGTCGGCGAACAGGATGCTCACCTGCCTGCGCTCGCCCGACTTGCGCAGCTCTATCCGCCCCTCACCCAGGGCCTGGACCAGCTCCTTGCCCAGGTACTGGTCCATGATCCGGGCGTGCTTCTCGCACAGGATGGTGTACTCGTTCGCCTCCTCGTAGAGGCGCCGCTGCCGGAGCTCCTCGTCGGTCAGCGAGAGGAAGAGCACGAGGTGCCTGCCGCCCTGGCGGACGAGGTGGACATCCGCGTGCATGCCCTCGTCGATCTGCACGCAGGGGAGCACCAGGGGGGACTGCTTCAGGGGCAGCAGCCCGGTGAGGAAGGGCACCTGGTCCAGGACGGGCGCCCCCTCCTTCAGGGGGGAGAGGCCGTACAGGGCGCACTCTCCGCCGTATCCCTCCAGGCGGTCGCTCCTGTCCGCCACCAGGTAGGCGGGGTTCCGGTCCTCCAAGCAGTGTTCCATGAGGTGGACCAGGAGTTCCTCGGGCAGCCACATCACCTCACCCCCCACATGGCCCGGGCGAGGCCCTCCATGGCGGTGTGCAGGGCGAGGCCTCCGTGGGCGCTCACCTTATGGACGTTCATGCCCTGGGCCTTCAGGGCGGAGAGCTGTGCCTCGTCCACCTCCCAGATATCTCTCAGGTCCAGCTTGTTGACGAGCAGCACCTCGGGGATGTCGCCAATGATCACCCGCACGCGGGCCCTGATGTCCAGGGCGCGCTCGAGGGTGGCACGGCGGGTGCCGTCGGCCACGAAGACGCACCCGTGGGCCCCCAGGAGGTAGTCGGGCGGGATGCGGTAGAACTCGCTCTCGCCCTTGATGTCCCACACCAGGAGCTCCCTGAGGCGTTCGCGCACCGGCACCACGGCCCGGGTGATCCGGACGCCCAGGGTCGAGGTGTAGCCGCCGGAAACGGCGAGGCCGGAGTACCCCGCCATAAGGCTGGTCTTGCCCACGGCCGCCGCGCCGAGGATGCAGATCTTTTTCCGTTGCGCCTCGCGCATGGGCAAAGGGTACGTGGGAGCCGGGCCGATGTCAACAGCGCAGCAGGACCGTGCTCCGGGAGAGGCGGACCGTGGCTATTCCCGCACCGTGTCCACGCTCCAGGCGATCTGCAGGATCCCCATGGAGGTGAGCTTCGGGAAGGCGAGCCGGGTTATCTTGAAGGCGCTGGTGGGGTCGAGGTACAGGGACGCGCCCGTGAAGCCGGGACCCGCCTTGGTCAGGGAAGCGCACCCCACGGCCTGCGGCTCGGCGACCCCGGTGAACACCACCGGAATCCCCGCGCTGATGAACATGTCCATGCCGTGTTTGGTGGCCAGCGTTCTGATGGTGAGCACCAGGTCGGGCTTGGCGTTGATGATGTCCGATGCCGCGCCCCTGATCTCCATGAGGATCCCCACCTTCTTCCAGATGCTCGCCTCTTCTCAATTCAGGGATACCATGCCGGAGCGATTCTCCCTTCCGGTGGTTTTTAAAAGGCCTTTCTGCCAGGGAGCGAACCCCTTCCCCGGGCCGGTGCTTTGGGTGTATGGTGGGGGAGGCATTGAAGCCCTCATACCCGTGAAGCGAAAGGACAGATACAGGTGCGCACAAAGACGAACCATGCAGTCCGGACCATGGTCACCATCCTCGTCATGGCAACCCTTGCCGGGTGTACGACGACTCGGTTCATGAACATGGGGGACACGACATATCCCCCGCATGATGGAGAGGTCCAGGTTATCGACATGCACCCCGAAGGCGTAGAGTATGAGGTCATTGGGATCGTCTCGGTGGGGGGGCCCTGGGAAACCTCGCACGAGCAGCTCCTGCAACAGGTGAAGGAAGTCGCAGCGCAGCATGGCGCCGATGCGGTCATGCTGTGCAGAGAGAGGATCTGTCCCAGGATGGCCGAAACGGATTCGGGCCTTGTTGCCCCTGCCGTTCGGATCAGGCATCGGGCGCCCGTCTCAGAGCAGGGAGCGCTCCCGGCGGCGGCGCCACCGGTTTCCGCCCCGCCGCCTGCTCCGGCACCGACAGCAACCGAACAGGCCCTTGTGGAAAAGGGCCGGGTCACGCTGAATATCCAGTTCGATACCAACATGGCCGTGGTGAAAGACAGCTACTTTGCCGAGCTGGCTGAGTTGGCCTCTGTCATGAGGAAGCACCCCCACCTGCGGGTGATGATCGAAGGACATACGGACAGCGTCGGGAACGATGGATTCAACCAGGAGCTCTCCCAGAAACGTGCCGATGCCGTGAGGGACTTCCTGTCCATAAGGTTCGGGATCGATGCGGCCCGGCTGGACGCCATCGGCTTCGGGGAGACCAGGCCCGTTGCAGACAATGATACCCCGGAGGGGAGACAGGAGAATCGCCGGGTGGAAGCGGCTCTCGAGTATGAGAAGACCGTGAATCAATGAGCGGTGTCGGTTTTCATGGATGATTCCCTTGCACGGAGGGTCGCCCGGACCATGTTCGCCAGGCTGACATTCCCCATGGTGAACAGCTTCACCAGGGCAACCTCTGTATGGGGCAACCTGTCGATAATCTCCTTTTCATCGAACCCCTGGTCGTGGAGCCTGGCGACCTCCCCGGAGAAATTCTCGAGGAATTCCATTTTTTCCCGTATCTTTTTTTTCCCATCCGCAAGGATGGGGTTGTGTGCACAAAAAAGGTCCTGAAAATCCAGGGACAGCACGTTTCGCAGGGAACGGATCGTATCGTCCATGGTTTCGTCGGCGCGGAAATACCTGATCCGTGAGGAAAGATACAGGTCTCCCGAAAAGAGCCAGCCCTCGTTCTTTTCCAGATACGAGGTGTGATCCATGCTGTGTCCCGGCGTATGGATGGGCATGAGGGAGATGCGGGCGCTCTCGATGCGCGGAGGGAGGATGTCCATGGAAAGCCTTCCGGAGGGCCCCCACATGTAATACTGGTAGGGCCGTATGCTGAATCCGCGCTCCATTTTCTTCACGGTCTCAGGATGGCCGTAGACGGGGACACGTTTTTCTTTCTGGATTGCGGCCGCGTTGCCGCTGTGGTCCTCGTGGAAGTGCGTCAGGATCACCTGGTGGATGCTTCTCTCGCGGATGATTTCAAGCACATGCCTGCGCATCAGGGATTGCGCGGTATCGATGCAGACATGGTCCACCAGGAAGAAGTGCACGTTCATGACCGGCGGCCGGAGAAGGCCGTAGCCGAGCTCAACGGCCTCTACGGCGCCGTATTTTTTGATGTTGATCGTCTTCACGGGTGCTCGTGTCCGGCAGTGGATGCACGGGATTCGTCCCGTGTCTGCTGCTATATACCATCAAGCAAGGACCTGTTCAGTAAAAAATGAACTATACTCCGGACATTGTCAATGTTGTCGCCTGCACGGTCCTTTCGCTCATCGCCATGGTGCAGGGCACGCGGCCGCCCGCGACGGCGTGGGGCTCGTGCTCAGCGGGCACACCCACGCGGGTCAGATCTGGCCCTTCGGGTACATCGTCCGGCGCACCTACCCCCTGCTCTCGGGCAGCTACGAGGTGGAGGGCATGACGGTCATCGTGTGCCGGGGCACCGGCACCTGGGGACCACGCATGCGGCTCTGGCAGCCGGGAGAGATCATGCGGGTGACGCTGCGCACAGCGGGGTGAGGGCTTCCTGCCTACACGACTCCCCGGAGGAACCGCACGGCATTGTCGAACACGGCCAGGCCCTCGCCCTGTTTCGGGAGCCTCGGCTGCCTGGTCCAGGACGGGTGGTTGGTGGGGTGGATGTAGGCCTCGGGATGGGGCATGAGGCCGAAGACGCGGCCCGACTCGTCACAGATGCCTGCAATGGCATCGATAGAGCCGTTGGGGTTGTCCGGGTACTCCATGGTGGGGGCGAGTGCCTTGTCCGCGTACTGCACCGCAATCAGGCCTTTGCGCCGGAGCTCTTCCAGGGTTGCCTCGCTGTCCGCCACGAACTTGCCCTCGCCGTGGCGCACCGGGACCAGGAGGCTGTCCATGCCGCGGGTGAACACGCAGGGGCTTTCCGGGTTCACCGTCAGGAGCACCCAGCGGTCCTCGAACTTGGCCGAGTCGTTGAAGGTGAGCGAGACGCGCCGCTTCCCCAGGGGGCTGCCGGGCAGGATGCCGGACTTCACCAGGGCCTGGAACCCGTTGCACACGCCCAGGATGAGCATGCCCCTTGAAATGAAGGCCTCGATCTCCTCGAACAGGGTCTTCCCCGTGGTCTTCACTCGGGCGTGCCTGAGGCGCACGCTCTCCACTTGGGCAGAGCCCAGGTCGTCCCCGTCCAGAAACCCGCCGGGCAGGTTCAGGAAGTGGTAGTCGCCTATGGCGTAGGCCCCGGAAAGAACCTCGCTGATGTGGGCGATGTCCGCCAGTGCCCCTGCCGTACGGCAGGCGTGCGCCATCTCGACCTCGCAGTTTGTGCCGTAGCCGGTGATGATGAGTGCCTTGACCTGTGCCATGTCAGAAGTCCAGGGTCGCCTTCCAGGCGGTTTTCAGTGCGGCGATGTCTTCGGAAAGCAGCGTGGCGCCTGCCAGGGACCGGATCACGAGGGTCTCTGCGGGGGTGGAGGTGCCGATGAGGGCAGCGTCCCCGCCCAGGACCTTCTCAAAGGAGGCCCTCTTCCCCGGCGACACCTCCACCACGATCCTGCCCGTCGACTCGGAATACAGGATCTCGGTATCGGTCATGCCGGGTTCCGCATGAACCCGTGCCAGGTCCACGGAGATGCCGAAGCCCCCGGCGAAGGCCATCTCGGCCAGGCAAACCACGAGGCCGCCGTCCGAGCAATCGTGGGCGGCGAGCACCAGGCCCCGCTGCATGGCCCGGTGCAGGGCCTTGTAGCGCTTCAGGGCACCCTTTGCGTCCACCCCGGGAACACGGGCACCCTTTCTGCCCAGGCTCGCCAGGTACTCGCTGCACCCGAGCTCGCCCTTCGTTGCGCCCAGGAGGTAGATGAGGCTGTCCGGCCGCTTGATGTCCATGGTCACGGCCCTCTTCACGTCCTTGATCTTGCCGATGACCGAGATGAGGATGGTGGGCGGGATGGAGATCTTCACGTCGCCGCCGATGTAGTCGTTCTTCATGCTGTCCTTGCCCGAGATCATGGGGCAGGAGTATGCCAGGGCATACTCGTACAGGGCCCGGTTGGCACGCACGAGCTGGGCGAGCTTGTACTCGCCGTCCGGGTTCCTGGGGCCCGCCACCGGGTCGCACCAGCAGAAATTGTCCAGGAAGGCCCAGTGGTCCGGGTCGCCCCCCGCGCACACGTAGTTCCGCAGGGCCTCGTCCAGTCCGCAGGCCGCCATGGCGTAGGCGTCGAGGTCCGAGTACCGGGGTACGATGCCGTTCGCCACCACCACGGCCTCCTCGCTGTCCAGCCGGGGCCGGATCACGCCGGCGTCCGACGGGCCGTCCATGGCAACGCCCACCAGGGGCTTCACTGCGGATCCCGCCTGCACCTCGTGGTCGTACTGCCTCACCACGTACTCCTTGGAGCAGATGTTGAGCCTGGAGAGCATCTCCCTGAGCTTTGCGCCGTGGTCTGTAGGCTCTGGCACCGGCGCCGCGTCCGCTGCGGGCGGGGTCCACCGGGCCTTCAGGCGCATGGGCGGCAGGCCGTTGTGGAGGAAGTCCAGGCTCAGGTACGCCACGGTCCTGCCCTGGTAGGTGCAGTGGAAGAACCCGGTGTCCGTGAATTCGCCCACCACCGTGGACTCCACGCCCATGGCCTCGGACAGGGCGAGGAAGGCTTCGATGTGCCCGGGGGCCACCCCGAGTGTCATGCGCTCCTGGGCCTCGGAGAGGAGGATCTCCCAGGGGCTCAGGCCGTGGTACTTGAGCGGCGGCCGGTCCAGCTCGATGCGGCAGCCGCCGCAGGCGGTCGCCATCTCGCCCACGGAGGACGACAGCCCGCCCGCCCCGTTGTCCGTGATGGCCCTGTACAGGCCCCGGTCGCGGGCCACGAGCAGGAAGTCCGTGAGCTTCTTCTGGGTGATGGGGTCGCCGATCTGCACCGCAGAGGTGGGTGATTCCTCGTGGAGCTCCTCCGAGGAGAAGGTGGCGCCGTGGATGCCGTCCTTGCCGATGCGGCCGCCGGACATGACGATGAGGTCGCCCGGCGCGATCTCCTTGATGTGCGAGGGCTTCCCGTTGATGGTCCTCGGCATGATCCCGGCCGTGCCGCAGTACACGAGCGGCTTGCCCAGGTAGCGGTCGTCGAACACGATGCACCCGTTCACCGTGGGGATGCCCGACTTGTTGCCGCCGTGCTCCACCCCCTCGCGCACGCCCTCGAAGACCCGCAAGGGGTGGAGGATCTTTGGCGGCAGCGGTCCTTCGTGGAAGGGGCTCGCGAAGCAGAACACGTCCGTGTTGAAGATGAGTTTCGCCCCGAGGCCGGTGCCGAAGGGGTCGCGGTTCACGCCCACGATGCCGGTGAGCGCCCCGCCGTAGGGGTCCAGGGCGGAGGGCGAGTTGTGGGTCTCCACCTTGAAGACCAGGTTGTACTCGTCGTCGAAGCGGATCACGCCCGCGTTGTCCGTGAACACGCTCACGCAGATGTCCTTCTTCCCCCGCTTCTTCCGTATGGCAGCGGTGGCGCCCCTGATGTAGGTGGCGAAGAGCGAGGAGACGCGCTCGGTCCGGCCGTCCTCCTCGTAGTCGATCTCGGCGGAGAATATCTTGTGCTTGCAGTGCTCGGACCAGGTCTGGGCAAGGCACTCGAGCTCCACGTCCGTGATCTTCCCGGACAGGCCCACGGCGAGGCGCCGTTCAAGGGTGGCGGGGTCGCTCAGGTGGGCCGCGATGGTCTTCATCTCGGAGAGGTTCAGGGCGAGGGTCCGCTCCTGGGAGAGGCGCACCAGGTCTTCGTCGGGCAGGTCCAGGGAGAGCTCCTCCACCACGGGCTCGTGGGAGGAGGTGACCAGCGGGATGAGGGGCTCGATGCGGCGGCAGCCCGGCAGCGGATAGATACGGATGGAGTGGATCAGGGCGTTGGCCAGGCACTCGCTGGCCATGGCGACCACCTGGGCCTCGTCGTAGGGGCCCTCGATGAGGTATCCCCTGGCGGAATAGACCTCCACGGTCCTGCCCGTGAGGAGCCCCAGGGCGTAGCGGGCGCTGTGGCCAACATTATCCGTGACCCCGGGCCTGAACCCCACCTCCACGTACCAGCCGCGGCGTGTCCGCAGGATCTCGCCCATGGCCATGTCCTGGATGACCGGGTCGCAGAAGGCCTCCTTCAGGTTCGCCGGTGAGACGTCGTCGTTGTCCACGTGATAGACGTCGAAACAGGAGATCTTCTCAGGGGGGGTGAGCCGGGGAAAGGCGTGGAGGATCTGGCGGGTGACCCTGGCTCCGCGGGCGTCGAAGAGGTGCTCCTTGAGCCCGACCTCGACCCGGATTGCCATGGAATCAGCCTTTTTCCTCGACGTACAGGGTTGCGGGACCCTCGACGCTCTCGCGCTCAGACTTGCACTTCACGCACAGCGTGGCAAAGGGCATGGCCTTGAGCCTGCCCGCCGGGATGTTCTCCCCGCAGTCCTCGCAGAAGCCGTATTCGCCCTTTTCCATGCGCAGGATTGCGCTCTCGATCTGTTCCAGCTTCTGGCGCTCACGGGTTCCGAGCAGGAGGTTGAACTCGCGGGTCTGCTCCAGGTCGGCATCGTCGAAGATGTCGCCGATCTCTCTCTGGGCCGTAATGTCATTGGACTTGATTCTCTCACCCAGGGTCTTAAGGATGTCCTTCTTCATCTGGAGAAGGATCTCTCTGATCTCAAGGAGCTCATTCTTTCGTAACATCCTGTCCTCCACGGGAAATTGAAAGTAGGCTTCTTATACTTATTACCTCCGCGCTGTCAACCACCAATTCGTTACCCTTAGTTTCGATGCGTTTTCGCAGAATTCGGTGCAGAAGCCGTCTCCTGCTGCCGCGCCCGGCCTGAAAATCCTTGCCGTAGTCCCTAGAAGACGAGCTCGCTGCCGAACACCTCGCATTCCACCATGGCCCCCCTTTCTAGGTCCGTGACGCCGTTGGGAAGCACCATGAAGCAGTTGCCTTTCGCCATGGAGGTGAGGATGCCCGAGCCCTGGGGCCCGGTGGGCCTCACGGTGAGCTCGTCCCCCACGCGCTCCAGGATGCCCCGGATGTAGTGTGGCCGGTCGCCCTTGTTCTGCACCGCCTCGCCGAGCCGGGCGCGGAGCCGGGGCAGGAGGATGTCCCGTGCCCCCTGCATGGAGAGCAGCGCGGGCCTGGCGAACTGGTAGAAGGATGTCATGGTGGAAACCGGATTGCCGGGCAGGCCGATGGTGGGTATCCCCATGAGGGACCCGAAGGCCACGGGCTTGCCGGGCTTCATGTTCACGGTCCAGAAGGCGAGGCTGTTCCCCTCCTCCTTCATGATCTCTCTGACCATGTCGTAGTCTCCCATGGACACCCCGCCCGAGGTGAGGATGAGGTCGGCCCGGCAGGCCCAGGAGAGCCTGGCCTTGAGGTCGGAGTGCTGGTCCCTGGCGATGCCCAGGTACACCGGCGTGCCGCCGGTCTCCCTGATGAGGCTGACCAGGGTGTAGGAGTTGGACGAGACGATGGCCTGCTCCGCGGCCTGCTCTCCAAGCTCCACGATCTCATCCCCCGTGGCGAGCACCGCCACCACCGGACGCTGCCCCACCATGACAAAGGGCCTGCGGAGCGATGCCAGCACGCCGATCTGCGCCGCACCGAGGCGCTGTCCCGCAGACAGGACGCGCTGCCCGGCCTGGATGTCTTCCCCCCGGAACCTGATGTTCTCGTGTCTGTCCGGGACCGTCTTTATCCTCACCCGGTCCTTTTCCTCCTCAGTGTCCTCGCGCCGGACCACCGCGTCGGCTCCCTGAGGGATGGGCGCGCCGGTCATGATCTTCACCGCGAGGCCCGGCTCCAGGGGCTGACGGGGGAACGACCCGGCGGGGACCACCTCGGAAACCGCGAGGGTCGTTCCAGGCGTGGTCACGTCCGCGGTCCTGACGGCGTACCCGTCCATGGCAGAGTTGTCATAAGGGGGGATGTGCAGGGTTGAGATGATGTCCTCGGCCAGGTACCTCCCCAGTGCGTCATGGAGCGGCACCCGCTCAGCCGGCAGGACCGGCATGGTCGACAGGATGATTTCCCGCGCCTTTTCTACAGGTATCATGGGTTCCATCCCTCCTCAGGATACGGTGACAGCGTATCCTAAGGGAGCGGGGGACCCAAGTCAAGATTCGTTTGTGCGTTGTCGATAGGATGGCTATGGAATTAAAGGATATCCTTTCCCCTCTGGAAATCGAGCTCAAGAAGGTCTCCCTCCTGGGAGGGAGCATGGCAGTGGTGGTGGTGCCGTGGGAGCATGGAGATATGGCCATGCGGGCCAAGCGGGAGACGGACACGGCGCTTCGGTGCGGGGACTACCTCGTCATCGGCGTGTTCGGCCTGGGGGGCGACGAGGCGTCCTCCCAGTTCCTCTCCATTCCCAAGGGCATCGCGGTCTTCCCCAAGGACGGCCCTGACATGCAGGCGCTCTTCTTCGAGGCGGTGGAGCGCTTCAACCTCAGCAAGGGGAGCGCGCCCTGGGTGAAGAGCCTGTGGGAGGGCATCAAGGAATCTGCGTCCATGGACACCGAGGGCGACGGCGAGGCGAAGTTCCTGGGGAGCGCCTTCTACCAGTTCTACGCCTTCATGGCGGCCCATGCTCCGGAGATGGGTCGGGTGGTGGGGCAGATGAGCCAGGCCGACCGGCACTGGATCGAAGACCTCCTCCCCTACGGCCTGGTGAGGGACCTCCCCTCGCAGCAGGGAGGCGGTGACGAGGACATCGAGCGCCTCATGCAGGAGTGGGGGTACCAGGATCGGCTCGAGCGGAAACGGGATCTCGGCCGGGGCACCCTGCGGAAGTTCCGGAACATCGAGCACCTCTTCACCCTGCCCTCCATCTCCCAGGAGATCATCGCGCTCGCTGAAGACGACATGGTGGCCGCCTCCCGGATGGCAAAGGTCATTGAGAAGGACCCGGTGCTCACCTCGAGGCTGCTCAAGGTGGTGAACTCGGCCTTCTACGGGTTCCGGCGGCAGATCGTGTCCGTGGAGCACGCCGTGGTGATCCTGGGCAACGACGAGGTGGTGAACCTGGCCTTTTCCATCGCCGTGCACCAGATCATGGAGAAGATCGCGCCCAAGCAGGCGGCCCTGCTGTGGGAACACTCCCTCATGGTGGCCCACCTCACCCAGTGGCTGGGCGGCATCATGGGGTGCAGCACCACGAGCGCCCTGTACACCCTGGGCCTGCTTCACGACTTCGGGAAGATCATCTTCCTCCAGAGGGGGTATACGCTCAGCGACTATGTGTCGCTGTCCTCCCTGGAGGAGCTGGCCCTCGAGGAGCGGGAGACGGGGCTCTCCCATGCGGAGATGGGCGCGTTCGTGGCGGAGCGCTGGAACCTGCCCGAGGATATCGTGGACGGGCTCCTGGGCCATCACCTGCCCAGCAAGGCCAAGGACATCTGCCTCGCCGTGACGGTCCATACGGCGGATGCCATCGCCCACCAGGGCGCCCTCGACCTGGACCGGCTGAACACGGTGGCGGTGCGCCACCTTGCGCCGGACAAGATGGCACAGCTCACCGGCGACGTGGTGGCCAAGCGCCATGAGTACATCAAGGCGCGGGTCCACACCCTGCTCGACCTGTAGGCCATGGAACGGGACATCGTATCCATCCTCAAAGACCGCATCGTGTCCCTGGAAGAGGGGTACGAGCAGAAGATCGCGGAGCTCTCCCTGCTCAAGGAGCTGGGAGAGGCGCTCAAGGGCACGAGCCTTGCCCACTGGAACCAGCTCTTTCTGCGCCAGCTCGACATCATCAAGAAGGCGACCGGCATCTACAGCATCTCGGTCATGCTCCTGGACGACCAGACCGACAACCTCTACGTGGTGAGCGCCTCCCTCATGAGGAACATGCCGAGCCGGCCGCCCATCCTGCTCAAGCGCGGCGAGGGCATTGCGGGCAAGGTGGTGGAGTCCGGCAAGACCCTCTACATCCCGGACGTGACCAAGGACCCCGCCTTCTCCAACCGGGGCACCAACCAGGAGGGGTCGCTGGCCTGCGTGCCCATCATCGCGGAAGGGCGCAGCATCGGGGTCATCAATTTCCGCGACAACTCGCCGGGCGCCTTCGGGCCCAACGACCTGCGGTTCTTCGAGCTCATCGCTGACCAGCTCTCCATCACCGCCTCCCTGGTGCGCACGTACCAGGACCTCCTGGACCTGGAGAAGAAGCGGATGAACCTGAGCAGGTACTTCTCCCGGGGCCTGGCCGAGCACCTGGTGGCGGACGACCGGATGACAGGCCTTGGCGGGCAGAAGAAGAACGTCACCGTGGTCTTCGCGGACATCACCAGCTTCACCACCCTGGTGGAGTCCAACCCGGTGGAGCAGGTGGTGGAGGTGCTCAACCGGTACTTCGAGACCGTGGTGCCCATCATCTTCCGTTACGGGGGCATGCTGGACAAGTTCCTGGGCGACGGGGTCATGGCGGTTTTCGGCATCCCGGATGCCCAAGACATGGACCCGGTGAACGCCATCCGGTGCGCAGTGGACATCCAGAACGGTGTCCATGCGCTCAGGGAGCGCCTCGTGGGCGACGGGTACTTCCCCATCGAGGTGGGGGTGGGCATCGCCACGGGCCTGGTGGTGGCGGGCAACGTGGGGACCGCCGAGCAGATGAACTACACCGTCATCGGCGAGCCCGTGAACCTGGCCCAGCGCCTGGAGTCGGTGAGCTCGCCCGGGGAGATCGTGGTGAGCAGCTTCACCACCGACGTGATCCCGGCCCACACGGACCTGGGGGTGAGCTTCGAGCCCATGGGGTCCATCAAGGTGAAGGGGATCCAGCGGGAAATCCACCCGCTGAAGGTAATATATAGAACAGATTCAAGGTGATGGGTCGCAAGAAGGGCGCGGTCCCTTTTGCGCTTGACTTCCACGAACGTTTTCGCTAGTCCATGTCAGTACCGATTCATCTGTTCGTGGGCCCTCACATAGCATCACCCCACATCAGTTCATTTCACAGAGAAGGATTAATATATGCACTTAGAAGACCTCAAAAAGATGGACCCAAAAGAGCTCCTGGAGACCGCCAATTCCCTGGAGATCGAGGGCTCCGCCACCATGAACAAGCAGGAGCTCATCTTCGCCATCCTCCAGGCCCAGTCGGAAAAGGACGTGTCCATCTCCGGCAAGGGCGTCCTCGAGATCCTGCCAGACGGGTTCGGGTTCCTGCGTTCCGCCGACTACAGCTACCTCCCCGGGCCGGATGACATCTACGTGTCGCCCTCCCAGATCCGGCGGTTCAACCTGAAGAACGGCGACGAGGTGAACGGTCTCATCCGCCCGCCCAAGGACAACGAGCGCTACTTCGCCCTGCTCAAGCTCGAGACCATCAACATGGAGGACCCGGAAGGCGCAAAGCACCGGGTGTCCTTCGACAACCTCACGCCCTTGTACCCCATGGAGAAGTTCAAGCTGGAGACCACCACGGACAACCTCACTGGCCGGGTGCTGGACCTCCTTGCCCCCATCGGCAAGGGGCAGCGGGGCATGATCGTGTCGCCGCCGAAGGCGGGCAAGACCATGATGCTCCAGAACATCGCCAACAGCATCACGGCCAACCACAAGGACGTGGTGCTCATGGTGCTCCTCATCGACGAGCGGCCTGAGGAGGTCACGGACATGCAGCGCTCCGTCAACGGCGAGGTGGTGGCATCCACCTTCGACGAGCCAGCCACCCGCCACGTCCAGGTGGCCCGCATGGTCATGGAGAAGGCCAAGAGGCTCGTGGAGTACAAGAAGGACGTCGTGATCCTGCTGGATTCGCTCACCCGGCTCGCCCGGGCCCACAACACGGTGTGCCCGCCATCGGGCAAGCTGCTCTCGGGCGGCATCGACGCCAACGCGCTGCAGAAGCCCAAGCGGTTCTTCGGAGCGGCGCGCAACATCGAGGAGGGCGGCAGCATCACCATCCTCGCCACGGCGCTCGTGGACACGGGCTCCCGCATGGACGAGGTCATCTACGAGGAGTTCAAGGGCACGGGCAACATGGAGATCCACCTGGACCGCTCCATCATGGAGCGGAGGGTCTTCCCGGCCATCGACATATCCAAGTCGGGTACGCGCAAGGAGGAGCTCCTCCTGCCCAAGGAGCAGCTCGACCGCATCTGGATCCTGCGCAAGCTCCTGAGTCCGCTCAATCCCATCGACAGCATTGAATTTCTGCTGGACAAACTGAGCAAGACGCGCCATAATTCCGACTTCTTGGAATCCATGAACAAGTAGGAGTGAAAGAGAAATGAAGAAAGGCATACACCCGGATTACTTCGAGACAACCGTCACCTGTGCGTGCGGGAACAGCTTCACGACGCGTTCCACGAAGAAGGACATCCGCGTTGAAATCTGCAGTGCCTGCCACCCGTTCTACACGGGGCAGCAGAGACTTGCCTCCACAGCCGGCAAGGCCGAGCTGTTCAAACGCAAGTACGGCGAGTACCTGAAAAAGGACAAGCAGAGTTCGTAACCCCACCCGGACATGCTCGACAGACTGAAGGAGATCGAGGACCGCTACACGCAGCTCTCCGGTCTCCTTGCCGACCCAGAGGTCCTCAAGGATCCTGCACAGTACGCGATGTTCGCCAGGGAGCACTCCTCCCTGGGGGAGATCGTTGCGCCGTACAACCACCTCAAGCAGGTCATGGCCTCCATCGAGGAGAACGAGGCCATGCTGGCGGACCCCGACCCGGAGATACGGGAGCTCGTCAGGGCGGAGCTCGGTGCGCTTCGGGAGGAGAAGGAGCGGCTCGAGCAGCAGCTCAGGCTTCAGTTCATCCCCAAGGACCCCAACGACGGCCGCGACGTGATCCTGGAGATCCGGGCCGGCACGGGAGGCGATGAGGCAGCGCTGTTTGCGGCCGACCTGTTCCGCATGTACAGCCGGTACGCCGAGGGAAAGCGCTGGTCCGTGGAGATCCTGAGCGCCAACGAGACCGGTATCGGCGGATTCAAGGAGATCATCGCGGGGATCAAGGGCAAGGGGGCGTACTCCCGGCTCAAGTACGAGAGCGGGGTGCACCGGGTTCAGCGGGTGCCGGCCACCGAGGCCAGCGGGCGCATCCACACCTCGGCGGTCACCGTGGCGGTCCTGCCCGAGGCGGAGGAGGTAGACGTGGAGATCGACCAGAACGACCTCAGGATCGACACCTTCCGGGCCTCCGGCGCGGGCGGCCAGCACGTGAACAAGACCGAGTCGGCGATCCGCATCACCCACATCCCCACGGGCATCGTGGTGTCCTGCCAGGACGAGAAGTCCCAGCACAAGAACAAGGCCAAGGCCCTGCGGGTGATCCGCACCAGGATCCTGCAGAAGAGGCAGGACGACCAGGCCCGCGAGATCGCGTCTCAGCGCCGCTCCCAGGTGGGAACCGGCGACCGGAGCGAGCGGATCCGCACCTATAACTTCCCCCAGGGCCGCGTGACGGACCACCGCATCAATCTGACCCTGCACAAGCTCCCCCAGATCCTCGAGGGGGACATCGACGCCGTCATCGACGAACTCACCACCCACTTCCAGACCGAGGCCCTCAAGAAGACCGGGAGCTGAAGCCGTGGCCAGCACCGTTGAAGGCGCCCGCGCCTGGGCCCGGGGTGTCCTCGCCCCGGCGGTGCGCGAGAGCGCGCCCCTGGACGCGGACCTCCTCCTCATGCACGTGCTCGGCCTGGACCGCGTGGGGATCGTCGTCCAGCGGCATCGACAGCTGAGCGAAGCTGAGACCGCCGCGTACGAGGCCCTGGTGGCACGCAGGGCCCGCCGGGAGCCCGTTGCGTACATCGTGGGGGCCAGGGAGTTCTTCGGTCGCAGGTTCACGGTCACCCCTGACGTGCTCATCCCCAGACCCGAGACCGAGATCCTGGTGGAGCAGGCCCTCTCGCTGGCCCCGCAGGGAGCGCGGGTCTTCGAGATCGGGGTGGGCTCCGGCGCCCTGATCTGCTCCATCCTGGCCGAGCGGGACGACCTGCGCGGGGCGGGCAACGACATCTGCATCCGGGCCCTGCGTATCGCCCGCGACAACGCCCGGAACCTCGGTGTCTCCGCGCGGCTCCTGCTCTTCGCGGGCAGCGGGTGCGAGGGCCTGGGGGCGGGCATAGAGGTGATCGTGGCCAATCCCCCCTATATACCGGAGGCCCACGAGGCGCTCCTGGACGACGACGTCAGGCTCTACGAGCCCCGGCGCGCCCTTTTCGGTGGAAATGACGGACTCGATATTGTACAAGAGATCATCACCGGAGCGCCTGAGGTCCTGGCCGCAGGCGGGCTGCTCCTCATGGAGGCCGGCATGGGCCAGCAAAGCACGGTGGAATCCCTGGTGAAGGCGCAGAAGGGCCTCGAGGTGAAGGCCTGGGTGAAAGACCTGGCAGGCATCCCCCGGGTCGTAATCATGGAGAGGGTTCATGGATAAGTTCATCATCTACGGCGGGAATCCGCTCAGGGGTCGTGTCAGGATCTCCGGCTCCAAGAACGCGGCACTGCCCATCCTGTGTTCTTCCATCCTTTCGGGCGGGGTCTGCACCTACACCAACGTGCCCGACCTGGACGACA
>CAZNGL010000034.1:0-23462 GCA_964572405.1 uncultured Bacteriovoracaceae bacterium | reverse complement strand
TCGTTCCGCCATAGTCCCCGTATATGACTTCGGTATCCGATGTGACCGCGCTGCATGCCGACGGAACGCCCTGAAGCCCCCCGGCCACGAGGGAGCAGGGGCTGGTGAACCGGCTGAACATCCACATCACGGACGGCCGCAGTGAAAGGGTTGGATCGTGCTGGACCGAGGAGATATCAGACTTCTGGCTCCCCGAATCACGGCAGTGCCTCTTCATGGCATGTGATCCACAGGGCCCTGCTGCCCGGGCACACTATCTCTTCCCATCAAGCACCGTGCGGATGGTTCTGGCGAGATCCCTCATCTCGAAGGGTTTCTGGACAAAGGCACTGACGCCCATCTGCCTGACCTTTTCCTCCGAGATGCGCTCGCTGTACCCGGTACACAGGATGACCGGGATGTCCCCCCTGATTTCCATGAGTCTTCTGGCAAGCATGTCGCCGGGGATGCCCGGCATGGTCATGTCCGTGATGACCAGGTCGAACACGTCCGGATTGTCCCTGAAGGCAGCCAGGGCCTCCCTGCTGTCGGTCTTCGGATACACCTGGTATCCCATCTTGCGGAGCATCTTTTCCGCCAGGCTCACCAGGGTGGGCTCGTCGTCGACGAAGAGGATCCGCTCGGTGCCCTTCTGGTAGGGTTCCTTTCTCACACGCTCGCCCCCTGTCCCCCCTGACTCCACTTCGGGCAGGAACACCTCGAAGGTGGTTCCCTGCCCGGGGGTGCTGGAACAGGTGACGGCTCCCCCGTGGCTCCTGACGATGCCATGGACCACCGACAACCCGAGGCCCGTTCCCCGGCCGATCTCCTTGGTGGTGAAGTACGGCTCGAAGATCTTGTCCATCACCTCCGGCGGCATGCCGTGGCCCGTGTCGCTCACCGTGAGCCTGAGATACGGCCCGGCCGGGATCCCCATGGCCTCGGCCACCTCACGGTCGATTTTCCTCTTGTTCAGCTTCACCTCCAGGACCCCGCCCTGCTCCTCCATGGCGTGGGCCGCGTTGGTGCAGAGGTTCATGAGGATCTGGTTGACCTGGGTGGGATCAGACATGACCAGGCCCGTATCGGCGAGGTCCTGGCGGATCTCGATGGTGGTGGGTATCACCGAGCGGAGCATCTTGAGAGACTCCTTGACAATGGTGCGCAGTGCCAGGGGGGAGTACGACGTCTCGGTCTTCCTGCTGAAGGTGAGGATCTGGCTCACCAGGTCCCTGGCTCGGTCCCCCGCCTTGATCACCTCACCGATCTCGGCACGTGCCTTTTCCGGACTGGCAAGGTCGTCGAGCGCCAGTTCCGAATACCCGATGATGGCGGCCAGGATGTTGTTGAAGTCGTGGGCGATGCCTCCCGCCAAAGTGCCGATGGACTCCATCTTCTGGGCCTGGGCCAGCTGGGACTCCAGTCTCTTCTTCTCTTCCGCGGAGCGCTTGCGTTCGGTGATGTCGCGGGTGATGCCCAAAAAGCCTGACAGCCTCTTTTCTGTGTCCCTCAGGATAGAGAAGGTGGTTTCCGTCCAGATGGTGGAGCCGTCCCTGCAGGTCTCCTCCAGCTCCAGGGTCCTCTTCCTCCAGAGCTCCAGCGGCTGAACCTTCTCCTTCTCCAGCTCCTCATGGAAAACCAGTATGGCCTTCTCCAGGGAGCCCGGCGCCAGGGCCTGTTCGATGCTCTGCTTCATGGCCTCTTCCACGGTGTATCCCCGTATCCGTTCCACCGACGGGCTGATGTAGGTGAACCGGAGATCCCCGTCCATGGTGAAGATGATGTCGCTGGCATTCTCCGCCAGCAGACGGTAGCGGGTCTCGTTCTCCTTGAGCGCCTCTTCGGCCTCCCTGCGTTTTGAGATGTCGCGGATGGAACTCTGTACCTCCACAACATCACCCCGGGCATCCCGGATCAGTCTGCTGAGGGTCTCGGCCCACATGAGCGATCCGTCCTTCCGTATCAGGCGGAACTCGTGCCGATACCGGTCTTCTCCGGCATCCCTTGCAGCGTTGAAAGCCTCCCAGATTCCCTCTATATCTTCGGGCACCGTGAATTCCGATGCGGACCTCCCTGTCATCTCATCAGGGGTATACCCGAGCATGGATTCACAGGACGGCGTCACATACAAGATCGTTCCGTCGGGCCTGTGCCGGCTTATCATGTCCGAGGCATTCTCCGCCAGCAGGCGGTAGAGGGTCTCGCTCTGCTCCAGGGCCTCCTCTGCCCTGCGCTTGTCCGTGATATCCCTGATGCATTCAATAGCGCCCACGATCTGCCCTGAGGCATCGTAAATGGGGTGGGCCCATCCGGAGAGGAACCGCTTCTCACCCCTGACCACCGGGACATCGGTCTCGCCGATGAGCAGATCCCCCCTGTGTTTGATATGGTAGTACTTCCTCTCCACCTCCCCCTTGGGCATGAGCACCAGGTCGATAAGGATGGGCCTCGGTTCCCCGTAGAAGGGGACCGCATACGCGTAGTCCCCTTTCCCGACCATGTCCCGGGCCGCCACGCCCGTCATGTCCTCCATGGCCCTGTTCCAGGCCGTCACCCTGCACTGTCTGTCGATGACCAGGGTGGCATCGGGCAGGAACTCGATGATGTCTGCCAGGTGCCGCTCGGATTCCTTCAGGGCATCCTCTGATCGCTTCCGCTCGGTGATGTCGCGAACGATGGACCACATGCCCGCAGGATTCCCGCCATCATCGCGCAGGAGGTACGTGCGCAGCTCCACCGGGATCACGGTCCCGTCTTTCTTGCGGTATTCCTTCTGGTAGGTATCTGAATATCCTCTGGCCAGAACCTCTTTCTCAATGATCTTGCCCTCGAAGGAATGCCACTTCTCCGGTGTGATGTCCCGATACGTGAGTCCTTTGATCACATCGGGGCTGTATCCCAGCAGGGACAGGTACGCATCGTTGCATTCCTGGATCGTGCCGTCCATGGAAACGCTCACGTATGCGTCCATCATGGTGTCATAGAGTCTCCGGTACCTGGCTTCCGATGCACGCAAGGCCTCTTCGGCCTGTTTCCGCCGGGTGATGTCCACGTTGGTGCCTTCGAGGTAGAGGATGTTGCCCTCGTCGTCCCTGACCGTATGGATGTTGATGGATATCCAGAACCTGCTCCTGTCCTTCCGGAAGACCTCCACCTCATAGCCTTCCACCCGGTCGTGCTCCCTGAGCCTTCGCACCATCTCCAGGCGGTCTTCCGGATTCACGTACAGCTCCCTGCCGATGTCCTGCACGCTGTCGATCATGTCCTGGGGGGAGTCGAACCCGAACATCCGGGCAAAGGCATTGTTCACGCTCAGATACCTGCCTTCGGGCGTGGTCTGGTAGATCCCCTCGGTGGCGTTCTCGAAGATGGCCCGGTACTTTTCCTCGCTGGACCTCAGGGCCTGTTCGGCCCTCCACTTTTCGGTTATGTCGATGCAGCTCCCCTCGATATATGCTCCATACGTCTCATCACCCGTCACGAGGATCAGGTTCAGGAGCACCTTGATATGCGTGCCGTCCACCTTCCTGAACAGGACCTCCCTGCCAGTGACCGTTCCTTCCCGGCGGAGCGAGTCGATGATCGCCGAGCGGTCCTCCGGATACACATAGACCTGGGATGCAATGTCGGTTATGGATTCCATGGTGTGTCTGGGCGAATCATACCCCAGCATGCGTGCAAGGGACGGGTTGACCATGATGAGCCTGCCGTCGAGGGTGGTCTGGAAGATGCCCTCGATGGCGTTGAGGAAGAGCGACCGGTACCGCTCCTCGCTCTGGCTCAGCGCGTCCCGGGCGAGCTTCTGATCGGTTATGTCCCGGATGGACTCGATGGCCCCTGTCACGTTGCCCTGGCTGTCGTACAGGGGCGAGGCAATGGCCCAGATATGCGCGCCCCTTCCTCCGTAGAGGGCCGAGGCGAAGACCTCTGCATAGAGCGCATCACCCTTGCGCCTGACAAAGGCATACTTCGAGGCGATCTCCCCGTCGTCCTTTTCCAGGAGGTCCATGAGGTATGGCCTGCGTTCGCCGTAAAACGCAATGGTGCTCTCCTGATGGTCCTTGCCGAGGATCTCCTCCTTGGGGACCCCTGTCATTTCCTCCATGGCTCGGTTCCAGGCGATGATGCGTTTGTCGGCGTCGATGATGAAGGTGGCGTCCGGCAGGAACTCGACGATGTTCTCCAGCTGGTTCAGGGTTGTCTTCAGCTGTTCTTCTGCCTTCCTGCGCTCGGTTATGTCACGGGCGACCGCAACCGCATACATCCCTCCACCCGATTCCACAAGGCGGAGCGTCATGTCTGCAGGTATCGACCTGTCGTCTTTTCCGACGAGTGAAACCGAGATGCTGACCCCCTGTTCCCGGTCCGACTCCCTGGAAAGCATTCCCGCGATCTGGCCGGACTCGGGCGCTGCCATCAGGTCGGTCAGGGACCTGGAGAGGAGTTCTTCCCGGGCATATCCCAGCAGGCTGCATGCCGACTGGTTGACATCGCTCAGCCTGCCTGTGGGGAGCCGGACAAGGAAGATGGCATCGGGGCTCTGATCCAGAAGCGTCCTGAACAACTCAAGGTCCGACAGTCGCTTCTTCAGCTCGTGGGTATTTTCAGTGGTCATCCCTTCCCTCCAACAACCTTAGAAGCACAGGAACTGTTTTCCTCAATCGTTCACTAGTGTTCTCAGCAATAAACAATAAGACCCTAGAATGGTGAATCAAGGATCACGACACCGGAAGATATCCAGGGCAGCCATCTCCGGACAGCGGTGAAAAGGGGTCTGAGCCGGGCTCGCGCCGACCGGTAAAGTTGCGGTACGCCCTCATCCGATCAGTATGCTGTTCCCCTGACCTGAACGGGCACACGGCTCCGGCGCAACTCCATGGAACTCCATCTGTCAAGGGGAAAAGGCCATACTGAGGTGTCTGATTGAACGTGCTCACCGATCGTTGTAGAATGGGTGGCGCTTCCGGCTCTGGCTGCGCACCACCACGATACGTCACCTCGATACCACACGGGAGATGACGATGGAGTCATTCGATTCATGAAACGGAAGATATCATCGACCAAGGCGGTTTCCGCAACAATAAACGTCCTGTCACAGGCCATTGACTTCCTGCCCGACGCGACCTTTGCCGTGGGCCTCAACGGCGAGGTGATCGTGTGGAACCGGGCCATGGAGCACATGACTGGCATCTCCTGCGAGAGCATGATCGGGAAGGGGGACTATGCATACTCCATTCCGCTCTATGGGGAACGGCGTCCCCTCCTCATCGACCTCGTCCTGCACCCCGCCTTGGAGACGGACCTCGGGTACACCTACATCCGACGTGAAGGGGACACCCTGTACGCCGAGGCGGTGGGGCTTCCTTCCAGGAGATACCTCTGGGCCAAGGCACGCCCCATCTACGACAAGACCAACCGGGTCATCGGCGCCATAGAATCCATTCGCGACATCACGGACATGAAGACCCTGGAGGAGAAACTCCAGAAGGCCATGAACACCTACCAGGCCACCTTCGAGAACACGAGCTCCGCCATGGTGATCCTGGAGGACGACGGGACCATATCCCTCATGAACTCGGAGTTCGAGAGGCTTTCCGGCTACGGCCGCACAGAGGTGGAAGGTCTCATGCGGTGGCACGACTTCGTGGTGGAGGAAGACATCCCCCGCATGAAACGGTTCCATGAGATGAGGGGCAAGGACCCGTCGGCGGCCCCCAGGCGCTACGAATTCAGGTTCAGGGACCGCAGCGGGGACATCAAGGATATCCTGCTCACCGTCGACGTGATCAGGGGCACAAAGAGAAGGATCGCGTCCCTGCTGGACGTCTCCGATTTGAAGAACGCCGAGCGGGCCCTGCGGAGCAGCGAGGAGAAGTACCGCGACATATTCGAGAACGTGTCGGATTTTCTCTACATCCACGATCTCGAAGGGAACTACATCGAGACCAACCTGGCCTCAAGAAAGGGCACGGGGTTCACGAGCGCGGACATGGCGAGCATGAATCTGATGGACATCGTGCCCGTGCGGTACAGAAAACAGGTCAAGGAATATATCGAACGGGTCATCAGGAACGGATACGATGAAGGCTTCATAACCATCCGCACCAGGACCGGCGAGGAGAGGGTCCTGGAGTACCGGAACTCCCTCATATGCGACCACGAGGGCAACCCCACCGCCGTCAGGGGCTCGGCCCGCGACATCACGTCCAGGCTCAGGGCCGAGAGGGAGCTGAGAAAGGAACGGGACCTCATTACCTCCCTCATACAGACCTCCCCGGCCTTCTTTGACGCCGTCGATCCAAGCGGCAGGGTGATCTTCATGAACCAGGCCATGCTGAACGCGCTGGGGTACACGCTGAAGGATGTCCTGGGCAAGGACTATCTGGAGACGTTCATCCCCGAGGATGAACGCTCTTCTCTGAAAACATTGCTCGAATCAATGGCTTCATCCAGAGAATCCGTGGTCCACGAGAACAGGGTTCTTGCAAGAGACGGCAGCGCCCTGCTGGTTCAGTGGCAGGGCAAGGCCGTGTTCAGGGAGAGCGGCCAGCTTGATTTCATCTTCGGGATAGGTATCGACATCAGCGCGCACAGGCATGCCCAGGAACTCGTGCTCTCCACCGAGAAGAAGTTCGAAATTGTGTTCCAGTCGAGCCCGGTGCCCACAGCAATCACCGAGATCGAATCGGGCAGGGTCATCGAGGTCAACAGCGCCATGGAGCGGCTCATCGGCTATTCGCGGGACGAGGCCATCGGCATGACCACCAAGACCCTCGATGTCTGGGGCGACCCTGCGGACAGGGACCGCATCATCGGGGCAATCGCTGCGGGCAGGTCCATAGACGATGAAGAGGTCCACTTCCGGACCAGGAACGGGAAAAACCTGAACATCCTCTACTCGGGCAGGCTCATTGACATCGACGGCAGGCCCCATATCCTCTCCCACGCCCAGGACATCACGGAACGCAAGCGCATGGAAGAGGCCCTGAGAGAGAGCGAGGAGAAATTCCGCCTGCTCTTCGAGAAATCGGGCGACGCGACCCTCATCCTCGACGAAGGCCGGTATACGGACTGCAACGAAGCCGCAATCCGGCTTTCCGGGGCCTCGTGCAAGGACGAGCTGCTCAGCAGAAGACCCGAGGAGGCCTCCCCTGAGGTGCAGCCCGACGGCACGCCATCGGCCATAAAGGCAGAGCGCATGATACAGCTGGCCCTCCAGAAGGGGTCGCACCAGTTCGAGTGGGTGCGGAAACGGTTCGACGCCACAGAGATGCACCTGGACGTCATGCTCACCGCCATCCCCATGAAGGGCAGGCGCATCCTGTACACCACCTGGAGGGACATCACCGAGCGGAAACGGATCGAGAAGGCCCTGCGCGAGAGCGAGGAGAAGTACCGCGCCATCTTCGAGAACGCCAACGAGGGCATCTACCAGACATTGCCCGACGGCCGGCTGCTGAGCGTGAACCCGTCCCTCGCCAGGATGTTCGGCTTCGCATCCCCTGCCGAGATGATCGAGAAGGTCAGTGATATCGGAACGGAACTCTACGCCGATCCACGGGACCGGGAGGACATGCTCCGCATGCTCAGGGAGCAGGGCGTGGTGGAAGGCTTGGAGGTCCAGATGAAAAGGCAGGACGGCAGCACCTTCTGGATTTCCATACACCTCCACCCGGTGAGGGATGCAGACGGGAACATCGCATACCTGGAAGGGACCAATGCGGACATCACCAACCGCAAGCTCGCCCAGGAGGCTCTTCGAGAGAGCGAGGAGAGATTCAGGTCGTACTTCGAGCTCCCCCTGATCGGGATTGCGGTCGTCGACCCCCAGATGGGATGGATCGATGTAAACAACAGGTTCTGCGATATAGTGGGGTACTCGAAAGAAGAGCTGAAAGCCATCACCTGGGCCCAGCTTACCCCTCCGGATGACCTGGAGATGGAACTGGCAGAGTATCAGAAGGTCCTTGAGGGCGCGGCTGGCGGCAACAACCTCGAGAAGCGCTATATACGCAAGGACGGCACCATGGTGGATGTCCATGTCTCGGCCACCGCCGTGAGGAACTCCGACGGCTCGGTGAAATATTTCATGTGCACAGTGGACGATATCACCGAGCGCAAGAAGACCCGGGAAGCGCTGCTTCAGAGCGAAGAGCGGTTCAGGAGGATGGCCGAGGCGAGCCCGGAGATCTTCTGGATGGTAAGCCCGGACTGGACCAGGACGATCTATGTGAGCCCGGCCTTCGAGCGGATAACGGGCATCCCCGTCCAAGAGGCGTACCATAACCCCAGAGGATAGCTGGAACTTGTTCACAGGGATGACAGGGATCTGGCTGCATCCCTGCTCGATTCCGCGAAGGTCCGGGACAGGGAGCACGAATTCCGCATCGTCAGGCATGACGGATCCCTGCGGTGGATAAGCACCAGGAGTTCCATGGTCAGGGACGAACACGGCGAGGTCCTGTACCTCACGGGCATCGCGGAGGACATAACCGAGCGGAAACGATCGGAAGCCGAGGTGAAGTCCTATGAGGCCAGGCTGCTGCGCTCCCAGAAGCTGGAGGCCATAGGCACCCTGGCGGGCGGCATCGCCCACGACTTCAACAATATCCTGTCGGCCATCATCGGCTACTCCGAGCTTGCCCTGGACGATCTGCCCGAGGACAACCCGGTCCGGGACAGCATCCACGAGGTGATCAGGGCAGGTGACCGGGCCAGGGACCTGGTGAGACAGATCCTCACCTTCAGCCGCCAGGTGGAAACTGAGTACAGACCGGTGAAGGTCCAGCTCATCGCGAAGGAGGCCCTCAAGCTTCTCCGCTCGTCCATCCCCAGCACCATCACCATCACCGACCTGATCGAGGCCGACGCATCACCGGTCATGGCGGACGCCACCCAGATCCACCAGATCATCATGAACCTGTGCACCAACGCCTACCATGCCATGCTGCCCCATGGGGGGGTGATGACCCTGTCCCTTGAAGAAATCTTCCTGGGCAGGGACTTCATCATGCAGCACCCGGAACTCCGGGAAGGTCCACACCTCAGGCTCAAGGTGGAGGACACCGGGTGCGGCATGGACGCCGAGACCCTGAAACGCGTCTTCGACCCGTTCTTCACCACCAAGGAGAAGGGCAAGGGCACGGGGCTTGGTCTCTCCACGGTCCACGGGATCGTCACCGCCCTGGGGGGCGCAGTCTTCGCAAGTTCCCTTGTCGGGCACGGGAGCGTCTTCGAGGTGTATCTCCCGGTCTTCGCAGGAGAGTCGGACGATTACGACGAGGAGGCGGAAGTTCCTGCAAAAGGCGCCGGGGAACACATCCTGCTGGTGGACGACGAGGAGGCCATCCTGAACTTCACCAGGATCATGCTGGAACAGCTCGGGTACCACGTGGAGAGCTTCTCTTCCAGCCAGGATGCGCTGAATGCCTTCAGGGCAGAACCGCACCGGTTCGACCTGATCCTGACAGACCAGACCATGCCTTCCATGTCCGGATCAACTCTTTCTGGTGAGATCCTGAAAATCAGACCGGTTCCCATCCTACTCATGACCGGGTTCAGCGAGACCATCACGCCTGAGAAGGCATTCGAGCAGGGCATCAAGGAGTATCTGGAAAAGCCCTTCACCAAGGGAACCCTGGGGCGTGCGGTACAGAGGTGCCTGAAGGCATGATGAAGGGCGGCCCACACGAAACATGGCCCGGGAGCCGGGCGGCACATCCATCCACAAGAGGTCACTGACATGAAGAACGCCAGTATTCTGATCATCGATGACGAGGAGAGCATCCGCCATACCTTCAGCACCTTCCTGTCGAGGGAAGGATACCAGGTGACCACCGCATCGGACTACGAGGCTGCCATGAGCCTGATATCCAGGAAGGACTTCGACTTCATCCTCACGGATATCCTGCTGGGCCCCCACTCCGGCATCGATATTCTCCGGGAGATCAAAACCCGCGGCGTCCACGCCCCGGTCATCATGATCACAGGTGCGCCCAACATCGACAATGCAGCGGCCTCGCTGCGATACGGGGCCTTCGACTACATCACCAAGCCCATCAGGAAGGAGACTCTGCTGCGCGTGACCAAGCACGCACTGCAGCACAAGGCCCTGCTGGACGAGAAACTGTTCATCGAAAGGGAAAATGATCGCTACCGGTCCCACCTGGAGGCCGTATTCAACTCCGTGGAGGACGGCATCGTATCCGTGGACAACACCATGAACATCATCGAGGCCAACGAGGCCTTTGAGAGGATCTGCGGCATATCCCCCAAGAGCCATCAATGGGAGCAGGGGTCTTCGGACTGCGCCAGAAGGTGCTGGAAGGTACTGGAAGAAGCCGTTGCAAAACACAGGGCGGTGCGGGAATACCGCATGGCGTGCGACCACCGCAACAAGGCCCAGGGGGTGGTCGTGCTGAACATCTCACCGCTCAAGAGCGGCAACGAGGTCCCCATGGGCGCAGTCATGGTCGTCAGGGACATCACGAGGCTCACCAATCTTGAGCGGGAACTCCAGGAAAGGAACCAGTACCACAACATCGTGGGCAGAAGCCCACAGATGCAGAAGATCTATACCCTCCTGGAAAACCTCAAGGATATCGACACCACCGTGCTCATCACCGGCGCGAGCGGCACGGGCAAGGAGCTTGTAGCAAGGGCCGTACATTACGGGGGCTCCCGGTCCCACAGGCCCTTTGTGGCGGTCAACTGCTCGGCCCTTGCAGAGAGCGTTCTGGAAAGCGAGCTCTTCGGCCATGTGAAAGGCGCCTTCACCGGGGCCATCCGCGACAAGGAAGGGCGTTTCCAGATGGCCGACCACGGCACCATATTTCTGGACGAGATCGGGGACATCTCACCTAGCATCCAGCTCAAGCTTCTGAGGGTGCTCGAGAACAAGGAGATCGAGCGGGTGGGTGATGCAACACCCATCAAGCTCGACGTGCAGGTCATCTCCGCGACGAACGCCGATCTAAGGGAAAAGGTGAAACGGGGTGATTTCCGGGAAGACCTCTTCTACCGCCTCAAGGTCGTGGAGATCCATCTCCCGACGCTCTCTGACCGCAGGGACGACATCCCTCTCCTGGTGAGCCACTTCCTGGGGGTTCTGCGGAAAAGGCTCCACAAGGAGATCACATCCATAACCCCTCAGGTGGAAAAGGCCTTCATGGACTATCCCTGGCCGGGCAATGTCCGCGAGCTGTTCCATACCCTGGAACACGCCTTTGTCGTCTGCCGCGCAGAGCACATCGACATGGAGGACCTGCCCCCCGAGATACGCGATCGTGCGCCAGAAGTTCAGCGCCTGGCCAGAACGGCCCGTACTGAGCGGGAAGAGATCGTCGAAGCACTGAAGCGCACGGGTTGGAACAAGGCGAAGGCGGCCAAGATACTCGGAATCAGTCGCCAGACCATCTACCGGAAGATGAAGGAGTTCTGCATCAACGACATTGGAGATGACATGTAACACTGTTACACCTGTGTATGACACCCCGTGTATCATGATACATGTTCCCGCGGCGCAATTACTATCCTGCAATTCCTGTCATAGCTATAACAACTATTTGAATTAATTTGTTCTCTTCTGGTTTTCCCCCCTTCAGAGCCCCCCTGGCACGCGTCTTGGGTACAGCACACTGTTTCCGGAAAAGCCGGGGATTCATTCAGGACTCGTGGAGTGACAATGCCAGGTGCAGAGCTGGTAACCCGCATCAGGATCGACAGCATGGAGGCTTTGCAGGACAAGGAGAAACCTGTGCTTGCGGCGTGTATCAGGGACGATGTCGACTACAAGGGGATGCTCGATACGCTGGAGACCGTGGCGGTCTATGCCGGTCCCTCCGTGCGTATATGTGTTATCCCCGAAGATCTCCTGCCGTTTTTCGAACGTCGCTACGGGGTGAAGGGAACCCCCACCTTCCTGCTCATGCAGGGGGGCGAGCTCAAAGACTCCCTCCTGGGTAAAAGCTCGGTTGAGGGGCTCATGGAGTTCATCATGCCATGCATTCGCGGGTCTTTGAAGAGTCCCGACAGCCAGGTGGCGAAGCCCGGCCGGGCCCTGAAAGCCCGCACCATGAAATCACCGCACAAACCGGCACGTCGGCGAGGTGCCAGGTGAAGAAGGCATCCATGCCCCACAACGAATTCATGGCTCAACCCCATATTGCGCCCTCCCTTACAACCCGGAGGGAGGGCCCATTTTCCATCAGCCCAGCCCACGCGAACTGGACCGGACAAGCTATGAGATCGATCCAGATCCATACATCACACAGCAAGGTCAATGGTGTGGTCAGCCCCTGCACGGGCATCCCTGACCACGATCATTGTTCTCATATCACAACAAGTACTTCAGGGAGGAGACAATGTTCAAGAATCTGAAACTCGGAACGAAACTCATCCTGGTGGGGTCCATCCTGCTGCTGATCCCCATCTCTGTCGTGGGGTACCTCTCGGTGAGCAGGGCGACATACGGTCTGACCGAGCTCGAGAACGAAGAGCTCTTGGCAGTGACCAAATCGCTGGCCGAAACCGTTGAGTACTCGCTGGTCGGTGAACTCAGGGTCGTGAAGGATCTCTCTGTGGGAAACAGCACCATAAGGGCGGCTTCGGCGATCGCCAGATCAGGGATACAGGGCGCAGCAGCTGAGATCGCCGACCTCAACCAGAAGCTCAAGGTGTTCGGCGAAACAGAGGGACTCAAGGAAAACTCCCAGGTAGTGGTGGCAGCCGACCAGCGCGGGGTCATCTTTGCAGCCAGCGACCCCAAGTTCATCGGCGTATCAGTGGCTGACAGGGGGTATTTCAAGGATGCCATTGCAGGAAAGGGAAACATCGGTGATGCGGCGCTCAACAAGGTCACGAACCAGCCGTTCGTACCCATTGCGCAGCCCATACTGTATGAAGGCAGGGTCGTGGGCGTCATCGCGAACATCCTGGACATCGGATACCTGAGCGACATTGTGGTGAACACCAAGACCGGCAAGACCGGATACGCCTTCATGGTGAACAAAGAGGGGGTGCTCATAGCCCATCCCGCCAAGGAGAACATCCTGAAGCTCAATCTCGCAGAGCTCGCCGGCATGGAGGAGATCACCAAAAAGATGCTGGCAGGCCAGGCCGGCGTTGATACATATGTGTTCAAGGGAATACCCAAAACCGGCGGTTTCGCACCGGTGAAGCTCACGGGCTGGAGCATAGGCCTTTCACTTCCCGACGAGGAATTCCTGGCCCCGGCCAAGGAAGTCCGCAACATCGTGCTGGCGGTGGGGGTCATCTCCTTCGCGGCTGCCTTTGTGGTGTTCTTCCTCTTCTCCCGCGTCATCACCAGCGGCATCCGCAAGGGCGTAGACCTGGCGGTGCACGTCTCGGAAGGCGACCTTACGGCCGATATCGACATCAACCAGAAGGACGAGATCGGCCAGCTGGCTGATGCACTGCGGAACATGATGAACAAGCTCAGGGCCATCGTGGCGGATGTGCACAGCGCGGCGGACAACGTGGCCGCGGGCAGCGAACAGATGAGCTCCACGGCCGAGCAGATGTCCCAGGGAGCATCCGAGCAGGCATCCGCTGCGGAAGAGGCATCCTCGTCCATGGAGCAGATGGCCTCCAACATCCGCCAGAACGCGGACAACGCCCAGCAGACAGAGAAGATCGCCATCAAGTCCGCCGAAGATGCACGGGAAGGCGGAAAGGCCGTTGACGAGACCGTCGGCGCCATGAAGACCATCGCGGACAAGATCGCCATCGTCGAGGAGATCGCCCGCCAGACCGACCTGCTGGCCCTGAACGCGGCCATCGAGGCGGCCCGGGCCGGCGAGCACGGCAAGGGATTCGCCGTTGTGGCCGCAGCGGTGCGGCGCCTTGCGGAACGATCCGCAGAAGCGGCGGGCGAAATCAGCAAGCTCTCGGTGAACAGCGTGGCTGTTGCGGAAAAGGCGGGCAAGCTGCTCAGCCAGATCGTGCCGGACATCCAGAAGACCGCACAGCTCGTCCAGGAGATCACAGCAGCCAGCAACGAGCAGAACACCGGGGCAGAGCAGATCAATTCCGCCATCCAGCAGCTCAACCAGGTGGTCCAGCAGAATGCGTCCGCTGCCGAGGAGATGTCCTCCACTTCGGAAGAGCTCTCCAGTCAGGCCTTGCAGCTCCAGGAGGCCATCGCCTTCTTCAAGATCGACAAGGACGGAACCAGGAAGACGGAGAAGGCGGCCAGAAAGGCGGTGAAGGTAGCCCATGTCGCGCCCAAGGCCCAGTTCCTCAAGCCGCACCACGACCTTCCGAGGGTCCTCAAGGGGAGGGACACCGGCTCATCCGGGCATGCGGGCGTGCTCATAGACCTCAGTGACCACGAGTCATCGAGGGATGCCAGCGACGACGATTT
Organism: uncultured Bacteriovoracaceae bacterium; assembly: GCA_964572405.1. Classification (GTDB taxonomy): domain Bacteria; phylum Desulfobacterota; class Desulfomonilia; order UBA1062; family UBA1062; genus MWEI01. The sequence continues at coordinate 9,100 of CAZNGL010000034.1, read as the reverse complement.
CGAGAAGTATTGATAGACGCGATGTCCGGGGCGCCCAGGCCATGGGACAGCGTTCCTTGAAACGTCGGTCTGCCCGGGCGCTTCGGACTCCAGAGGTGACATGTATTCTATGAGATGATGGAGTCGAACATATAGAACAGGACAAGGAGAAGGCAATGAGCGTGAAAGGAATAACCGAAACCAGGCAGTACCTTTCGTTCAAGCTCGACGAGGAGGAGTTCGCCCTGGACATCTCCAAGGTGCGTGAGGTGCTCGATTTTACGAAGATCACCAAGGTGCCCCAGACCCCGGACTTCATGAAGGGCGTCATCAACCTGAGGGGCTCGGTGGTGCCGGTGGTGGACCTCAACAAAAAGTTCAGCATAAAGGACACCGAAAAGACCGTGAACACCCGCATCATCATCGGCGAGGTGGACATCGAGGGCGACAGCGTGGTGCTGGGTGTGCTGGCTGACTCCGTACACGAGGTGATGGAGCTGGAGCCCGACAGCATCGAACCGGCGCCGAAAATCGGAACAAAGCTCAACACGGATTTCATCAAGGGCATGGGCAAGCGCGACGAGGAGTTCGTCATGATCCTGGACATCGACAAGATATTCTCGGTGGATGAACTCTCTTTCGTCACCCAGTCAAGTGTGTCCACGGCGGCGGATGCCGTCGATGTGCTTGCATAGCCCCTGGCCGGTAAAGAAGGAACTGCTGCCATGGAAGCCGCATCCATGATGAGCATGCAAAAGCGACCCACAGCGAATGGAAAACTCCCGGCGGATCTCTTCGTGAAGCTCAGCACTTTCATATACGACACGTGCGGCATCAAGATGCCGCCATCCAAGAGCACCATGCTGGAGGCCCGCCTCATAAAAAGGATGAGGGCACTGGGGCTTTCGTCCTTCCAGGAATACTGCAGTTACCTCTTCAGCCCCGAGGGAAAAGATCACGAGCTCGTGCACATGATCGACGCGGTCACCACCAACAAGACCGACTTCTTCCGGGAGCCCCAGCACTTCGAATACCTCCTTGACGAGGCCGTCCCGAAGCTCATGGCATCCTCAGGGGCAGGTATTCGAAGACCGCTGATGGTTTGGTCAGCTGCCTGCTCGTCCGGCGAGGAGCCCTATACCCTGGCCATGGTCCTCCAGGAGGTCGCCAGGACCAGGCGGGATTTCAGCTTCATGGTCCTGGGCACGGACATTTCCACCAAGGTCCTGGAGAAGGCAAAGCAGGCCATCTACGACGAGGAGCGCATCATGCCGGTTCCCATGGATCTCAGGCGCCGGTATCTCCTGAGGAGCAAGGACCCTCGGAAAAAGGAGGTGCGGATCGTCCCGGAACTGCGGACAAAGGTGAGGTTCCGCTGGCTCAACTTCATAAACGACGACTTCGGGCTGCGGGAGAAAATGGACATCATCTTCTGCAGGAACGTGCTCATCTATTTCGACCGCACGACCCAGGAGAAGGTTGTGACACGCCTGTGCAGACACCTGAACACAGGGGGCTACCTCTTCACCGGCCACTCGGAGACGTTGAACGGCATGGACCTGCCTCTGACGGCAGTGGCCAACACCGTATCCCGGAGGATCTAGATGCATACCAGGAAGATCCCCCCCGTGCAGAAGCTCCCACTCATTTACCTCAAGCCGGGAGAGGTGTACTTCTCCACGGAGCCTGCCCGGGTAGTTACGGTTCTCGGCTCGTGCGTCTCCGTGATCATGTATCACCGCCGCCTGAGGGTCGGGTCCATCTGCCACGCCGTGATGCCCACCATCACGCAGCCCATGAAGAAGAGCGCCCCCTCTCCCGATGTGTTTCAGTACGTGGACAGTTCCATGGAATGGATGCTGGAAAGGTTCAAAAAGATGGGTATCAAACCCAAGGATCTCGATGTGAAAATCTTCGGCGGCTCGGAGATATTCTACGACTCGAAACGGCAGGGAAAGTCAGTGTCCGTGGGCAGCAAGAATGTGGAAGCCGCCATGAGGTCGATATCGGAGAAAGAACTGAAGCTCAAGGCGTGGAACGTGGGCGGGAACAAGGGACGCAAGGTGATCTTCTACACGGACACCGGCGAGGTGTTCACGAAGTTCGTGTCCAGCGTGTCGCCGCAGGTCGCCATGGATGCGTACAGCGGGGAAAGATGAAAACGGTAAAGGTCCTCATCGTAGACGATTCAGCGCTCGTGAGGCAGACACTGAACGACATCCTGTCCGCCGACCCGAGGATAGAGGTGATAGGCCTCGCCACTGACCCCTACAACGCGGCGGACAAGATCATGAAGGCGGTCCCGGATGTCATCACCCTGGACGTGGAGATGCCGCGCATGGACGGGCTCACCTTCCTGAGGAAGATCATGAGTCAGCACCCCATCCCGGTGGTGATCTGCTCCTCTCTGGCCGGCAAGAACAGCGAGACGGCACTCAAGGCCCTGGAGCTCGGCGCGGTGGAGGTGATCCACAAGCCGGCGCTCGGCACCAAGCAGGTGCTCCAGGAGTCGAGCACCCTGCTCTGCGACGTGGTGGTGGCGGCATCGCAGACCAAGGCGAAGAAGCTGTCAAGAGAGCCCCTGCTGGTCCAGCCCAAGCTGAACGCGGACGTGATCATTCCCAAGGCCAAGCCTGACCCGGTCCTCACCACCACGGAGAAGGTGGTGGTTGTTGGCGCATCCACAGGGGGCACCGAGGCGTTGAAGACCTTCCTGGAGGCCATGCCCGGCAACTGTCCGGGGATCGTGATCGTCCAGCATATGCCCGAAGGCTTCACCTCCGCCTTTTCCAGGCGCCTGGACTCGCTCTGCCAGATCACGGTGAAGGAGGCAGCCAACAACGACACGGTCCTGCCCGGCCACGCCCTCATCGCTCCAGGCAATCACCACCTCCTGCTCAAACGCAGCGGAGCGCGCTACTTCGTGGAAATCAAGGACGGACCGCTGGTGTCACGCCACCGGCCCTCCGTGGATGTGCTTTTCCGCTCCGCAGCCCGCTACGCTGGACGCAACGCCATCGGCGTCATCATGACCGGCATGGGCGACGACGGGGCCAAGGGCATGCTGGAGATGAAGGAGGCCGGTGCCTACACCATTGCACAGGACGAGGAAAGCTGTATCGTGTTCGGCATGCCCCATGAGGCAATAAAGCTGGGCGGTGTCGACCGGGTGCTCTCTCTGGAATCGATGGCCCCGGAGATCATGAGGAACTATCAGTATGCCTTGAAGAGCGGATCGGGGACGTAAGGTATCATGTTGAGCATATTCGAACACCTCATCCGCCGCACTGGCGACAAAGACCACCGGGGACAGAGTTCTCCCGAGATACGCAGGTTTTCGGACGATCTTGCGGACATCGCCGGCATGCTGGACGGCCTCGTGGCATCCTCGGAGGAGACCTTCCTCTCCCTGGGGGAACACCTCAGGGAGTTCCGCCGGCGCGCCGAAGACCTGTGCGGCAGATCCAGCGAGATGGTGGAGATCGTGAGCGGCGAAGGCTTCTCCCGGGCCATCGAGGGACTGAGTTCGATACTGAACGAACTCGGGGAGTTCACGGAGAACCCACAGAAAAACTTCGAGAGGACTTCGGAGGTCTTCGATGAGCATCTGGCGACTTTGAGGAAGGTGTCTTCCTCTCTTGAAGGACTCAACATGCTCGTGCTGAACCTCTCCATGCTCGGGTTCCTCACCCGCATGGAGAACGCCCACATCTTCACCCAGACATCCGGCTTCTCGAGCCTCACCGAGGATGTCAGGCACCTTGTGCAGACCATAAAGGAGAAGTCCGTCCAGATACACCTGAAATCGGAATCGGTGCTGTCGTTCATCACCGAGGCCAGGGGCAAGGTGGCCGATCACAGGACCATCACGCGAGAGCAGATGCGCCTCATGCTGGAAAAGGCGGCGCACAATCACCGGACCCTCACCCGCAAACACGGCGACACGTCATCTTCAGCACGTATGATCGACGAGGGCGCGAAGAAGATCGCCTCTTGCATGGGTGAGATCGTCATGTCCATGCAGTTTCACGACATCACGCGCCAGCAGATTGAACATGTGAAGGAAGTGGCGGAGAACCTGAAGGCCAAGATCAACGAAGAGGGCCACTCTCTGGAGGATGTATCTGCCTTTGTCCGGGACGTATGCGACCTCCAGCACGCCCAGATACGGAAGTCCACGGACGACCTCTCGAGCGCCCTGAGGAAGATCATCGACGGACTTCATGACATCCGCTCCAGCGTGGGGCAGATCCGCTCGGTCACAGAGAGTGCGGCCATGGCGTCCGAGACCCACGGAGAATCCTTCATGGAACAGATCAATGCCGGCATATCCTCCATCATCGGATCCATGAGGGAATCCTCTGCGGAACAGGCCAAGATCACCCAGACGGTGAACTCCGCCAGCGAGATGGTCTCCGAGATGTCCGCGTTTGTCAGGGACATCGAATCCATGGGCATGAATCTCCAGCTCATCGCGCTGAACGCCCGCATCAAGGCTGCTCATCTCGGCAAGGAAGGCGCCGTTCTGGACACCATTTCCGGCAGCATCTACGATCTGTCGAAAACGGCCCGGCAAGACACGCTTCGCTTAAGTGACATGCTCGCAGGACTGGTGAGCCTCTCCAGGTCTTTCAGGGAAGACTTCCTGGTCCTCCAGGGAGGACAGGACCATGCAGCGGAAAAGATGGTGGAAGAACTCGGAAGCCTGATTTCATCACTGAAGGACACCGACGCCAGAGCGCTTGCCATGCTCACCGAGCTCGGCGGTCTCACGGACAGTCTCATGAAGGACATCGGGGACGTATCAGGCGCCATAACCATACACCAGGAACTCCAGGAGAAGCTCGAGGACGTGATGGAGGCGGTCTCAGGACTCGCCGGGCGGGCACGGAGGATCTGCCCCCTGAAACGCATCGACGCGACATCTTCGTTCTTCAAGGACATAGACGAACTCTACACCATGGAGAGCGAGCGGGCGATCCACATGAGGCATTTCGGGTCGGCACCCGATTCACCTGGCGCGGCGAAACCCGCTGCAACAGCCGGCGATCTGGGCGAAAACGTGGAGCTGTTCTAGGAAGGAAAAACCAAGGAGCGGAACATGGCACGGATACTCATGGAAGACTTCGGACACACATTGATCATGCACGTACAGGGAAACCTGTCCATACAGGATTCCTCTGCCTTGAGGGAGCACCTGCTGGAGGCAGTCTCCGCACACAAAGGCGTCGTGGTGGACCTCACGGAAGCGGGCACCATCGACGTTGCCTGCATGCAGGTGTTGTGTTCGGCACACAAGACCTTCAAGAAGGCGGGCAAGGACATCGGTATCTCAGGAGAGATACCCGCCGGGTTCATCGACTCGCTGAAGTCCATGGCCCTGGCGCCAGAAACCTGCGACAGGGAACCGCACGGGACATGCCTGTTCCCATCGGGAGGGAGCCATGCATAAGACCATCCTGAGCGTGGACGATTCTGCGAGCATCCGCCAGCTCGTTGTATTCACACTCGAGAAGGAGGGATACGCCGTGGTGTCCGCCGTGGACGGCCGGGACGCACTTGACAAGCTGAAGGCTGGGGCGGTGGACATGGTGATCACGGACCTGAACATGCCCAACATGGACGGCATCGAGCTGATCCAGGCCATCAGGAGGGAATCGGCCTTCAAATTCATGCCCATCGTGATGCTCACCACCGAGTCGGCCGCCAACAAGAAGGAGGCGGGGAAGCAGGCTGGGGCCACGGGCTGGATCGTGAAGCCCTTCAAACCGGAGCAGCTCATCGCGGTGGTGAAGAGACTTATCGGGTGAGGCCTGCGGACGAACCCATTCATGTGAGGACAGACGATATGGACGCACAGAAGGACCTGTACCGGGAAGAGGCGTACGAGCTCCTTGCAACCCTGGAAGGCGCTCTGCTGGAGCTGGAGCACGATCCTGAAGACCTCGACATCGTGGGCAGGGTATTCCGGGCCATGCACACCATCAAGGGCTCGGGTGCCATGTTCGGCTTCGACGACATCGCGGCCTTCACCCACACCATCGAGACGGTCTACGACCTCATCAGGGACAGGGCGCTGAAGGCCACCCCGGACCTCATCAGCCTGACCCTTCAATCGTGCGACCAGATCAAGGCCATGCTGGACGCATCCCAGGGCATGGGCGAGGTGTCTGTCGAAAAGACAGACGAGCTCGGCAGGGCGTTCGCCGCCTACCTGCCGAAGCAGGAGACACCCGGCCGGGATGCTCCTGCAAATCCCCTCCAGACTGCGGCCGAGCCCCTCGAGGGGGAACCGGCCCCCCTGACCACCTACCGAATCCGGTTCAGGCCGCACCGTGACCTCTTCGCCAACGGCACAAACCCCATTCCACTCCTCCAGGAGCTGAGGGCCCTGGGCGAGTGCACCATTGTCTGCAGGATGAAGGACCTGCCCGACCTGGAGGACCTTGACCCCGAGGCGTGCTACTCCGGCTGGGACGTCATCCTGACCACCGCATCGGGCATCGACGCCATCAGAGACGTGTTCATCTTCGTGGAGGATTCAAGCGAGATAACCATCGTGCCCGTTGACACCATCGAGTCCGCCGATCCGGAGAACTCCTACAAGAAGGTGGGGGAGATCCTCATGGACAGGGGTGCCATTGCCGGGGAGGACCTGGATGAGGCCCTGGCCGAACAGAAGCGCATCGGCGAGGTGCTGCTGGAGAAAGGGGTGGTGGACCGCTCCGAGGTGGCGAGTGCCCTTGCCGAGCAGGAGCAGGTGAGGAACACGAGGAAAAAGCGCCTGGCTGCGGAGGAGACCTCCAGCATCCGCGTGCCCGCCTCCCGGCTCGACACCCTAGTGAACCTGGTGGGCGAGCTGGTCACCGTGCAGGCGAGGCTCACCGAGTTCTCGGCCCGCAGGGCCGACGCCGACCTCATCGGCATCGCCGAGGAGGTGGAGCGCCTCAGCTCGGAGCTCCGCGACATCTCCATGGGCATCCGGATGCTGCCCATCGGCACCACCTTCGCGAAGTTCAAGCGTCTGGTGAGGGACCTCTCCGCCGAGCTGGGCAAGGACATCAGCTTCACCATGGAGGGAGAGGACACGGAACTGGACAAGACCGTCATCGACAAGCTCTCCGACCCGCTGGTGCACCTCATCCGCAACAGCATCGACCACGGCATCGAGCGCCCCGAGGTCAGAACCGCCTCCGGGAAACCTCCCCGGGGAACCATACGGCTCTCGGCCTCCCACTCGGGCGCCCACGTGCTCATCTGCATCTCAGATGACGGAGCCGGCCTGAATGCCAAGGCGATCCGGGCCAAGGCCATCGAGAAGGGCATCGTGTCCCCCGATACGGCCATGACGGACAGGGAGGTCCACGAGCTCATCTTCGCGCCGGGATTTTCCACGGCAACGAGCGTCACCAGCGTCTCCGGCAGGGGCGTGGGCATGGACGTGGTGAGGACCTCCATCGAGAGCCTGGGCGGGGCCGTGGAGATAGCAAGCGCCGAGGGAAAGGGCACCACCATAACCCTCAAGCTGCCGCTCACCCTGGCCATCATCGACGGGCTCCTGGTGAACATCTCCCAGGAGTCCTTCGTCATCCCCCTGGGCGCCGTGGTGGAGTGCGTGGAACTCACCGGCGAACAAAGAAAACACGCCCACGGACGCCACCTCATAAAGGTACGCGAGGAGATCGTCCCCTACATCCCCCTGCGCGAGGTCTTCGGCATCGACGGTGACTCCCCGGACATCGAACAGGTGGTCATCACCGAGATCGGCCAGAGACGCGTCGGCTTCGTCGTGGACAAGGTCATCGGCCAGCACCAGACCGTCATCAAGTCCATGGGCCAGATGCTCAGGAACATCGACAACATATCCGGAGCCACCATCCTGGGCGACGGATCCGTGGCGCTCATACTGGACGTGCTCAAGCTCGTGCAGCAGAGCGAGTTGGAGGAGAACGCCAGCTGAGGGGAATACTGGTTCGCGATCTTCGGTTCCTTGTCGTGCAGGCCTCTCGTGCTCAGTGCTGCAGGTCTGATCGGCACTCATGACGGGCAAACATGCGATATGGTATGCGTGCCCGGGGAGTCATGCCGCATCGTGCAACCTTACTCCTTTGACCAGTCCTCGAGCTGCAGGCCGGGTATCCTCTTGAATCCGCGGAGATTGCTGGTCACCAGGGTGAGGGATCGGCTTCACGCCTGCGCCGCAATGAGCATGTCCATGGCGCCGATCACGAGGCCTTTGTGCTCCAGATGCCACCTGATCTCACCGTAATGCATAGCTGCATGGACATCGAAAGGCGCGACTTCCAGTGGTGTGGTGAAGGCAAGCAGCGCTTCCCGGTTCTGCTCGGGCCTGATGCTCTTGGCCGCACAGTATTCCAGTTCGGCGACGGTGACGGCGGATACAGCCGCGTCCCCCGGCGTCAACCTGTATGGGCTGCTGCTTGATGATGAAGATACAGCGGTTCGTGTCGAGGAGATACCGTGTCACAGAGCTTCCCTGAGTTGGGCAGGAGGTTGTTCCCGCTCTTCCATGAAATCAACCGTGAACCGGCCCAGGCTCGTCACCAGAGGCTCCCACGGGTCATCCTTGGGGAGGAGGATCACAATGCGCCCGAGCCGTTTCACATAGACCTCGGTCCCGTCAAAGCTGTATTCCTTGGGAAGCCTGACAGCTTGGCTTTTTCCATTTCTGAAGAGCTTTGCCTTGTCCATGGGAAACCCTCCCAGTCTATACTGATGAGTATATATCGAACCACATATGGTGTAAATGCATCCGGCATGGCGGTATCGAGCTGTTATTCGTCAAACAGATGCACGGTTCCGAACAGGGCTCACTCTTCCTGTTACATTGCTTAGGGAAATGTTTCCGTTTTTCCTGGATTCAATGTGCCCCCCCTCTGCGCATGAGGAACTGGTTTTCCGAGGCGTGTTCTGCACTCAGCCATACTTCAACGCCTTTTCCAGAACCCAATCAGTGCCATCAACACAAGCCCGACAACCGCCACCACCCGGAACGCCCCGACATACCCGACGTCCTCGCACAAATACCCGAACCCCACGGAGGCCACGAGCATGCCCAGGTTGAAGGACCAGACGAAGAGCGCGTTCGCCACGCCCTTGA
>CAZNGL010000033.1:0-23768 GCA_964572405.1 uncultured Bacteriovoracaceae bacterium | reverse complement strand
CGTCGTCCGAGACGGCGACGATCCCTGCGCGGCGCATGAGGCCCATCTCCGCGAGTTCCTTCCCCTTGAGCCCCTTCGTCATGGCGCCCACGGGCAGGACCCTCACCAGGCCCACGCCTGTGGCCTTGTCCAGGATGTACTGGGTCACCGAGGGGTTGTCGTTCACCGGGTCCGTGTTGGCCATGCAGGCCACGGTGGTGATGCCTCCCGCCGCTGCGGCGCGGCTGGCGCTGGCGATGTCCTCCTTGTATTCATGCCCCGGGTCCCGCAGGTGGGCATGCATGTCGATGAGCCCGGGCAGCACCCAGCACCCCCTCGCGTCCACCACCTCCTCGGACGAGACCGCGGCTGAGCCCGGATCGAGGATCTCCATGACGCGGCCGTCCTCGACGAGGATGTCGAAGAGCCCGTCCCGGTTGCCGGCCGGGTCGATGAGTCGTCCGCCCTTAATCAGCATCGACGTTCCCTCCCATGGACAGGTAGAGCAGGGCCATCCGCACGGCCACGCCGTTCTCCACCTGGTTCAGGATGATGGACCGGTCCCCGTCGGCGGCGTCGTGGGTGATCTCCACGCCCCGGTTCATGGGGCCCGGGTGCATGATGACGGCGCCTTCCTTCATGAGGTCCACCCGGCGCCGGTTCAGGCCGTAGAAGTACGCGTACTCCCGTTCGTCCGGGAAGAACTGCTCGTCGATGCGTTCCTTCTGCACGCGGAGCATCATGACCACGTCGGCATCCTTCAGGACCGGGTCGAGCTCGCGGGAGACCTCGGCCCCCCACTCCCGGATGCCCGGCGGGAGCAGGGTATCGGGCGCCACCACGGTGACGTGGGCCCCCACCTTGGTGAGCCCGTACACGTTGGACCTGGCGACCCGGGAATGACGGATATCCCCCACGATGGCCACGTGCAGTCCTTCCAGCGAGCCGAAGCGCTCCCTTATGGAGTACATGTCCAGCAGGGCCTGGGTGGGGTGCTCGTGGGTGCCGTCTCCCGCGTTGATGATCGAGCAGGACAGCTCCCGGGCAAGCTTCTGGGGCAGGCCCGCATGGGGGTAGCGGATCACGATGCAGTCCGGGGCCATGGCCAGGACGTTCAGCGCCGCGTCCATGATGGTCTCGCCCTTCTGGAAGGACGACCCAGAGGCCGACAGGGCCACCGTGTCGGCGCTGAGGCGCTTTGCGGCGAGCTCGAAGGAGAGCCTGGTCCGGGTGGAGGCCTCGTAGAAGAGGAGCACCACGGTCTTGCCGCGGAGCGTGGGGACCTTCTTGATGTCCCGCCGGCTGATCTCCTTGAAGGAGGTGCTCGCATCCAGGATGGCCAGGATCTCGTCGCGGGACAGGTCCTGGATGGCGATGAGGTCCTTGTGCGCCCAGCTCATCGCTTCACCTCGCTGATGAGGACGCCCACGATGGTCTCCCGGTCGGGTCCGGGCTCGATCTTGATGACCTGCTCCTCGGGGAGGCTGATCCTCATGCCCGCGAAGTCGGCCTGGATGGGGAGCTCTCGCCCCTGGCGGTCGAACAGGACCAGGAGGTAGATCCTCCTGGGCCGGCCGAGATCCACGATCTGGTCGATGGCCGCTCTCACCGACCTGCCGGTGTGCAGGACGTCGTCCACCAGGATGATGTCCTTCCCGTCCACGGCAAAGGGAATGTCCGTGCTTTTGACCTCGGGATAGGCCTTTCTCCGCGAGATGTCGTCTCGGTACAGGGTGATGTCCAGGACCCCCACGGGGATCTGCCTGCCGGACTGTTCCTGGAGAAGACCCGCCAGGCTCCTGGCGATGAGGTCGCCCCCGGTGCGGATGCCGATGAAGGCGGCCTTCTCCCAGTCCGGCACGGCGTCCATGAGCTCGCCTGCCAGCCGGGAAAGCATCATCCGGACCTCGTCTTTCCCCTGAGGTATACCCGCCATGGCCGCCCCCTAGTGGATGAGTCTGCCGATACGCCAGTAGCGTATCCAGGGTTTCTCCGCCGTCCAGGAGAAGTAGATGATGAACGCCCTGCCCTTGATGTTCTCCAGGGGCACCTGGCCCCAGAAGCGGCTGTCATAGCTCTGGTCCCGGTTGTCCCCCATGACGAAGACGTGGCCCGGGCTCACCGTGACGGGCCCCAGGAAATCCCTCACCTTGCCCTGCCCCTGGGTCAGGGAGAAGGGGTCGGTGAACTTCTCCTGGGGTATCTCGTGGCGCTTCCCGTTGATGTAGACCTTCTTGTCCCGGACCTCCACCACATCGCCGGGCAGGCCGATGACCCGCTTCACGAAGTCCATGGAGTGATTCACCGGAAAGGTGAAGATGATGATGTCGCCCCGTTCCGGGACACGGTCCGCCCCCCATATCTTCTTGGTGGTGAAGGGCATGGTGAGCCCGTAGGTGAATTTCGTGGCCAGGATATGGTCGCCCTTGAGGAGGGTGTCCTCCATGGAGGTGGAGGGGATCCGGTATGCCTGAAGGACGAACGCCCTGATGACCATGGCGATGACGAACGCCACCACGAGGGCCTCTGCCCAGTCTCTCGCAATGCTCTTCTGCTTGTCCCGAGTCAAAACCTCCTCCTTTGCTGGGTCCTCTTTAACAGAATTGCCGGCTTTGCTAAAGCCGATTCTCTTCAGCTCCCCGTAAGGCCTTTCCCCGGGCCGTGCTAGGCCGATCCCTTCGCATGCTGGAGATAGTCCCTGATGTGGTTCTCCAGGGACGTCTGCCACAGGGGCATGAGCTTGCCTGTCTTTTCCGTGAATTTCTTCGTGGAGAGGAGCGAGTAGGGCGGTCTTTTCGCCGGACGGGGAAATTCCGCCGTGCTCACGGGCACGATCCTGGTGGCGAGCCCCACCAGGTCCACGGCCCTGCAGGCCAGGTTATACCAGGTCGCCTTGCCGCGGTTGCACACGTGGAACACGCCCCGCGCGTCCAGCTCCGCCAGGACCGCCACGGCCCTCGCCAGGTCCGGGGCAAAGGTGGGCGCGCCCCACTGGTCGTTCACCACGGAGAGGGTCTCCCTGACCTGGGCCGCGGAGAGGATGGTGGAGACGAAGTTCCTCCCGTGCAGCCCGATGAGCCACTGGGTCCGGATGATGAGGTAGTCGGTCATCTGGTGCCGGATGGCGTTCTCGCCGGCCAGCTTGCTGGCGCCGTAGACATTGATGGGGCACGGCGGGTCATCCTCGGTGTACGGCGTGTCCTTGGTGCCGTCGAACACATAGTCCGTGCTGATGTGTGCCAGCTTGACCTGCGCCTTCCTGCAGGCCCGGGAGAGCATCTCCGGGGCCTTGGCGTTGAGGAGCAGCGCCTCATCCTCATGGTCCTCGGCGGCGTCCACGTTGGTGTAGGCCGCGCAGTTGACGATCCAATCCGGCCGGAAGGACGCGATGGCGTAGCGGATCTGGTCGGGCCGGGTGATGTCGAGGTGCTCGTCGCTGGAGGCCACGTCCGTGCCCCAGACCTCATGGCCGTGCATCTCCATGGTCTGCACGACCTCGCGTCCCAGCATGCCCCTGGCTCCGGTCACCAGCACCCTCATCGGTTCCCATACATCCTTTCATAGTAGTGCTGGTAGTCGCCGGAGATGATGCGCTCCCACCACGGCCGGTGCTCCAGGTACCACTCGATGGTCCGGGAAAGACCCGTGGTAAACTCCACCTCAGGGGACCAGCCGAGCTCGCGGGTGATCTTCGCGTGGTCCATGGCGTAGCGGAAGTCGTGGCCGGGCCTGTCCTTCACGAACCTGATGAGGGCCTCGGGCCTGCCCAGATGGCCGAGGACGGCGCGCACGATCTCTATGTTCTCCTTCTCCGCGTCGCCCCCCAGGTTGTAGGCCTGCCCGGTCACGCCCTTCTCCGCCACGGTGACGATGCCCCGGCAGTGGTCCTCCACGTGGATCCAGTCCCTCACGTTCCTGCCGTCCCCGTACACAGGGAGTTCCCTGTTGTTCAGGGCATTCACCACCATGAGCGGGATGAGCTTCTCGGGAAACTGGTAGGGCCCGTAATTGTTCGAGCAGCGGGTGATCACCGCGTCCAGGCCGTGGGTGTGGATGTAGGCCCTCACCAGCAGGTCGGCAGCGGCCTTGGATGCCGAGTACGGGCTGTTGGGCTCCAGGGGGAGCCCCTCGTGGAAACGCCCCTCGCTGCCGAGGCTGCCGTACACCTCGTCCGTGGACACCTGCAGGAACCGGTCCGTGCGGTGCTTGCGCGCGGCGTCGAGGAGCACCTGGACCCCCACCACGTTGGTCCGGATGAACACGCCCGCTCCCTCGATGCTCCGGTCCACGTGGCTCTCCGCGGCGAGGTTCAGCACCAGGTTGAACCGGTGCTGCGCGAAGAGGGCATCCACGAAGGAGGCATCGGCGATGTCGCCCCTGGCAAAGGTGTACCGCGAGGGGTAACGCTCCGAGAGGTCATGGGTGTTCTCCAGGTTCCCTGCATAGGTGAGCAGGTCGAGGTTCACCACCTCCCAGTCCGGCCGGTGCTCCAGGATATACCGCAGGAGGTTCGTGCCGATGAACCCGCACCCCCCGGTGACCAGAACCTTTGTCATATGAGCCCTCCCCTCTGCCGGACGGCGTTCATGGTGTTCCGCTTCCTTCGTATGCAACGCCCACGAGATACAGCCCCTGGGGAGGCGCCGTGGGTCCGGCATGCGCCCTGTCGCGAAGATCGAGGATCCTGTGCATGTCCGCCGGTTCCAGCCTGCGCTCGCCCACCAGCAGGAGCGTCCCGACGATATTCCTTACCATATGGCGTAAAAAACCGCTACCTTGCATCCAGACATAGAAACGATCGCCCTTCTCCACGAGGTCCGCGGCGCTGATGGTGCGCACCGCGGTCTTCACCTCGGAGCCCACCCCCTGGAAGGAGGTGAAGTCGTGCTCGCCCAGGAGCGATCCCAGCGCCTCCCGCATGGCACAACCGTCCAACGGCCTGCCCACGTGGAGGGCGTACCGGTCCAGGAAGGGGTTCCTCACCGCTGCGGTGTGCAGCACGTACGCATAGGTCTTTTCCCTGGCCATGAACCGTGCATGGAACTCCGGCGGCGCATCCTCCACGCTGCGCACGGCCACGTCGCGGGGGAGCGCGGCGTTGAGCCCCCTGAGCAGGCCGCTTACAGGGATTGACGAGCCCGTGAAGAAATTCACCACCTGGCCCAGGGCATGTACCCCCGCATCGGTGCGGCCCGAGGCGGTCACCCTCACCGGGTGCTTCAGGATCTGCTGCAGGGCCGTCTCCACCGTCTCCTGAACGGTCCTGACGCCGACCTGGACCTGCCATCCCATGAAGCCCGACCCGTCATAGGAGATTACAGATTTGATATTCCTCATGAACCATCCGGTTCCTGCCGAGATAGTGTGGTATCAACCACGATACAAGGCAAGGATTAACATGAATATCCTCAGATGGGTATCAAAACTCACACCGGTGGACTCCATGACCGTTGGGTGCAGATTCTTTGAGAGCTCCGTGCCGGCCTCGGTGGTCGAGGTGTCGCGCAGCGGCATGACCTGCACGGTCCCGTCGAGCCGCATCCGGGAATGCCTCATGGACAGGCTCAGGGAAAAGATCGCCGTCAGCGTGGACAACCGGATCCTGGAGGGGGTCCTTGCCTGGTACACCATCGAGGAGTCGACCTATCGGATCGGGATCACCATCGACAGGAAGCACCGCCCTGCCTGGCGGGCTGTCCTTGCCGGAAAGGCACGCACCGCGGTGCACCCCTCCGCCCGCACCGCCTCGGTGTGACCCTTCACGAGGGCAGAGGCCAGGGCAGCTCGTCCTCCCTGAGCCTTCCCAGACAGACAAAGATCAACCGATCCTCGCGGAAAATCTCTTCGGCCAGCGCCACCACGTCGTCCATGCCCACTGCCTGGATCTTCGCAATGACCTCTTCCACGCCCACTTCGCGGCCGTAGTAGATCTCGTTCTTGGCCATGGACGACATGCGGTTCACCGAGCTCTCCCGTGCGAGGAGCAGGTTCCCCTTGATCTGGGCCTTGATGTCCTCGAGGCGGACGTCCCTGAGGTCTCCGCTCTTGAGCCGCTTCAGCTGGGTACCCACGACCTCCAGGGTCGGGTTCACGTTCTCGGGGGTGCATGCCGCATACACGGCCAGGGCGCCGCAGTCGCGGTATGCGTTGAGGTAGGAGTAGATGGAGTAGACCAGGCCCCGCTCCTCGCGGGCCTCCTGGAAGAGCATGGAGCTCATGCTGCCGCCGAGGATGGTGTTGAGCACGATGTAGACCCAGCGCCTCTCGTCGTTCATGGCTGAGCCCCTGGCTCCCAGGGTGAAGTGCACCTGCTCTATGTCCCTGGAGTAGACCTTCCTGCACCCGCTCCCGCAGACCGGGGCAAGCTCGTCATAGCGCCCCTGCCGCGCCGGCAGTGCGCCGAAGAGCGGTGTGCAGAGGTCCACCAGGGCCTGGTGGTCGAGGTTCCCCGCGCCTGCCACGATGGTGGACTCGGGCGCATAGGATGTGTTCATGAAGTCGCAGATGCTCTCCCGGCTGAAGGCCGCCACGTGGTCGATGGTGCCGAGAATGGACGCGCCCAGCGAGGATTCCTGGAAGAAGGCCTCGGCAAAGAGGTCGGTGATGTAGTCGTCCGGGGTGTCCTCGGTCATCCTGATCTCCTGGAGGACCACCTTCTTTTCCTTTTCCAGCTCTTCGGAATCGATGCGGGCATCCAGGAACAGGTCGAAGAGGATGTCGGCAGCCCTGAGGAGGTGTTCGTCCAGCACCTTGGTGTAGTAGACGGTGTACTCCTTGGCGGTCTGGGCGTTCAGGTGTCCGCCCAATGCGTCGATCTCCTTGGCGATCTGCATGGCGGAGCGGCGCTTCGTGCCCTTGAAGAGCATATGCTCGGTGAAATGCGCGATGCCGCGGCCCTGGGGCGGGTCGTTGCGGGATCCGGCATTCACCCAGACGCCCAGAGAGACGGACCGCACACCGCTCATGTGTTCGGAGAGAATCCGAACCCCATTGGGAAGCACCGACGATACGATCATGGGGACCTTAACGGCTCGTGGTGCTCAGGGCTTCCTTGCGGCTGAGACGGATCTTCCCGGTCTTGCTGTCGATGCCGATGACCTTGACGATGATCTCGTCCCCTTCCTTCACCACGTCCCGCACATTCTGCACCCGCTCGTGGGAGAGCTGGGAGATATGCACGAGCCCGGATTCGCCGGTGGGAAAGTCCACGAAGGCGCCGAAGTCCATGATCTTGGCCACCTTGCCGCTGTAGACCTTGCCGAGCTCCAGTTCCTTGGTGAGCGCCTGGATCATGTCCACCGCCATCTTGGCGTGATCCTCGTCGGGCGAGAAAATGTCCACCCGTCCGGAGTCGTCGATCTCGATCTTGGTATCGGTCTTGGCGGTGATATCCTTGATCACCTTGCCGCCCGGGCCGATGACGTCGCGGATCTTTTCAGGGTTGATGTGCAGGGTGTAGATCCTGGGCGCGTACGGGGAGATCGCCGGCTTAGGCTGGCTGATGGCCTTGGCCATCTTCTCCAGGATGGAGAGCCTGCCGATGCGCGCCCTTTCCAGGGCGTCGCGCAGCACCGCCTCGGGGATGCCGGAGATCTTGATGTCCATCTGGAGCGCCGTGATGCCGTCGGCAGTCCCCGCCACCTTGAAGTCCATGTCGCCGATGTGGTCCTCGTCTCCCAGGATGTCGGAGAGGACCATGTACTCGTCGCCCTCCTTGAGCAGACCCATGGCGATGCCCGCCACGGGCTTCTTCACCGGGATGCCCGCGTCCATGAGGGACAGGGACCCGCCGCAGACCGTTGCCATGGAGGACGAGCCGTTGGACTCGAGGATCTCGGACACGAGCCTGATGGTGTAGGGGAAGCTCCCCTCCTCGGGCAGAACCTTGCTCAATGCGCGCTCTGCCAGGTTCCCGTGGCCGATCTCCCTCCTGCTCGGGCCCCTGAGCATCCTGACCTCGCCCACGGAAAAGGGCGGGAAGGAGTAGTGGAGCATGAACGACTTTGTGGTCTCGCCCAGCAGCGTCTCCACGCGCTGCTCGTCGCGGGGCGTGCCCAGCGTCGTGGTGGCGAGCGCCTGGGTCTCTCCCCGGGTGAACAGGGCAGATCCGTGGGTGCGGGGGAGGATCCCCACCCGGCAGTCGATGGGCCGGATGTCGTCGAACCCCCTGCCGTCCACGCGGACCCGCTTCTCCTTCATGAGGGAGCGGATGGTCTTCTTCTCCACCTCGGCGAAGGCCGCCCTGGCAAGGGCCTGCCGTTCTTCGCCCTCGTCCGCGAAGCTCTTGAGCACCTCATCGTGGAGCTGCTCGATGAGCTGGTTGCGCACCTGTTTCGAATGGGCGCCCGCCATGATCTGCTCGAACCGCGGCGCCGCGATCTTTCTCACCGCCTCGAACACGCCGGTGTCTTCGGCCGGGGCTGCGATCTTCATCTTCTCCTTGCCCACGGCCCTGCCGAGCTCCTCGATGGCGTCCACCACCTCGATGATCCGCTTGTGCGCAAAGGCGATGGCCTCGATGGCAGTGCTCTCGGAGATCTCGTTCGCCTCTCCTTCCACCATCACGATGGCGTCCCTGGTGCCCACCACCAGCATGTCCAGCGAGCTGTTCTCCAGCTGGGCCACGGACGGGTCGATGACGAACTCCCCGTTGATCAGGCCCACCCGGGCCCCGCCCACGGGACCCTGGAAGGGGATGCTGGAGATGTGCAGCGCCGCGGAGGCACCGTTCACCGCCATGACGTCCGGGGTGCATGCCGGGTCCGCGGAGAGCACCATGGCAATGATCTGGAGCTCGTTGTGGAAGTTGTGGGGAAAGAGCGGCCGGATCGGCCGGTCGATGCACCGGGCCGTGAGGATCTCCTGGGCGCCCGGCCTGCCGTCGCGCTTGATGAAGCCGCCCTTGATCCTGCCAGCGGCATAGCTCATCTCCTGGTACTCCACCACCAGGGGGAGAAAATCCACCCCCTTGCGCTCTTCCTTGGCAACGGTGGCGGTGACGAGGACAACGCTGTCCCCCTGGTGCACCAGCACGGCGCCATCGGCCTGCTTGGCCACGGTCCCCACCTCGAATATGAGCGGTGTTCCTGTGCCTTTTGTCTGTATTTTCATGGTCAATAAGGGTCCTCTGGCTACTTTCTGAGGTTGAGGGTCTGGACCAGGTCGCGATACCGCTTGATATCGTGATCCCGGAGATAGTTGAGGAGCCTCCTCCTCTGGCCGACGAGCATGAGGAGCCCGCGCCGGGAATGGTGGTCCTTCTTGTGGATCTTGAAATGATCGGTGAGGTCGTTGATCCTCTTGGTCAGGATGGCCACCTGGACATCCGGAGAGCCGGTATCGGTCTCGTGCCGCTTGAACTGTTCGATGATCTGCTTCTTTTCCTCTGCATGGAAAGCCACTTCTCATTCCTCCTGGTATCTATATGCGTCGTATTTTTTCCTTTGTCGTCAAAGGGCACACTTGTACCCTGAAACGAGATCAGGAGATTAGCACACCTTAATTTGTACTGTAAATAGCTAATAAGGCTTGAATCCCCTCTCGATGTATCCCCAGACGCCCCCATCACGCCTGACCCGTGCGATGCACAGGAGGGTTCCCGCCCCGCCATGCACGGCCACGAACGCCCCTTCAGGGGCAACGACATCGTCCGCGACCCACGAGAGCAGGATGGCCTTGCCGTCGGCGATGCCTGCCTCGCCGGCCGGGGTGACGCGCGCCTTCGGCAGGCTGATGGCATCCTCCAGGGAAATCAGGGCCTGCCCCTTCGCCTCGGCCAGGGCCTCCAGGGAGACCGCCTTCTCGATGGAGAACCCCTCGCTGTGGGTCCTCCTGAGCTCGCGCAGGTAGCCACCCACGCCGAGCGCCGCCCCGAGGTCCCTGGCGATGGAGCGTATGTAGGTGCCCCGGGAGCACACGATCCTCACCCGGACCCAGTCCGGGCCGGCATCCAGGATGCTGGCCTCGTCGATGGAGACCTGCTTCGGGCGGGGAGACACCTCCTGCTTGGCCCGCTTGAGCTTGTACAGCGGCTTGCCGCCGTGTTTCTGCGCGCAGTAGTCCGGGGGGAGCTGGCTGATCACGCCCCTGTGGGCGTCGAACCACTCCTCGATGCGCACCCTGTCCACCCGTACATCGTCGAAGCGTTTCAGGACCTCCCCCGTGAGATCGTCCGTGTCCGTGGTCATGTCGAAGCCCACCAGCGCGATGTACTCCTTGATATGGTGCTGCAGGAACGGCAGCAGTTTGGTTCCCTGGCCGATGCCCACGCAGAGGAGGCCTGTGGCGAAGGGGTCCAGGGACCCGAAGTGGCCGGCCCTCTTCTCGTTCAGGATCGCCATGACCCTGTCCACCACCTTCCGGGAGGTGATGTACGCGGGCTTGTCGATGAGCACTATGCCGGAGGTGCCCATTTGACCCCTTCCTCCACCACCCTGCCGATGAGCTCCTGCGGGCTGCCGGCCACGGTGAACCCCGCGGCCATGCCGTGGCCGCCCCCGCCGAAGGCCGCTGCGGTCTTCAGCGCCGCGTCCGCCGCCCTGCTCCTGATGGAGGCCTTCACCGTGCCCTTGCGTTCCTCCCTCAGGAAGATGATGAGGGATGCGTCCTTCAGGGAGGCCATCTCGTCCACGATGCCGCTCGCGTCCTCGGGACGCGCCTGCAGAGAGGCGAGCTCCTCGTGGCTGATGTAGCTCGCGAACACGCCTCCCTGCACGATCATGCGGTTCATGACCGTGCAGAGGACCTGGTAGAAGGCATACGCCCTGGTTCTCTTGATCCGGTAGGCGATGTCGTGGGGGTCCGCCCCGTGCTCCACCAGCTCGTGGGCGAGCAGGAACACCCGGGCGTCGGTGTTGGCGTGGATGAACCCGCCGGTGTCGCCGAACAGCCCCATGTACAGGTTTGCTGCCACGCCCGGGGTGAGAGGCGCGCCGAGCTCGCGGATGAGCTCGTGGACGAGCTCAGCGGTGGACGACCTCCCGGGGTCGACCCACGCGGCGGTTCCAAGCCCGCCCCGGGCGCGGTGATGGTCAATGACCACCACCTCTTCCCCCCTCGGCATCACCCCCCGCAGCATGACCGGATCACTGAGGTCCACGAGGATGGAGACCTCGGGATCAAAGGCCGGGCGCTCCGGGGGGGCCTCGGTGAAGTCCAGGGCCTCGGGGATCGGGGTGGGGTAGACCAGGCACACCTCCTTGCCCAGCGAGGCCAGGGCAAGCCCCAGCGCCCGGGACGAACCCACGGCGTCCTCGTCCGGACCCTCGTGGGTGATGATCTCGAAGGAGGCGTGGGCGTGTATGATCTCAGCGATTCTCGTCTTCATGGGAGCCGATGGAATCGAGGATCCGGTCGATCCTGGACCCGTAGTCAAAGGATTCGTCGTAGGAAAAGAGCAGCGAGGGAACGGTCTTGAGGCGCAGGATCTTCTTGAGCTCGTGACGGAGGAACCCGGCCGCGCTCTGCAGCCCTGCAAGGGCATCGTCCTTGCGGGCGGGGTCCATGATGCAGTAGTAGATGCGTCCCACCTTGAGGTCCATACTCACGTCCGCACCGGTGATGGTGATGCCCTCCACACGGGGGTCCTTGACCCTCCTCTGGAGGAGCTCCGCCACGCTCTGGCTGATCAGGTCGCCCACGCGCGCCTGGCGTATGCTGACAATCTTCATGTGTGCGTAATCTCGGTTCTGGTGGACAGGATCTCCACCTCGTCATTGCCCTGGATATCGTTCATGACCCGGTCCAGGACCGAGTTGATGAACCCGGCGTCGTTGCTCACCATGGCCAGGCCCAGCGTCGCGGCCTGCCACTTGTCGTTGTCGTCCACCTCGGACACGGACAGGTTCATGCGCATGAGCCTGTCTTTCAGCGACTTCAGGACCTTGCGCTTCTCCTTCAGGGACCTGGCCCCGAGGATGCGTAGCCGTACCTCGCAGGCGCCGATCACCACGTGGTCTCGATCTCCACCTTCTCCTGGGTGAAGGCCTCGATGACATCGCCTACCTTGAGATCGTTGTAGTTGCCCAGGCCGATGCCGCACTCGAACCCGGAGGCCACCTCCTTGGCGTCGTCCTTGAACCTCCGCAGCGAATCCACCTTGCCCTGGTGGATGATGACATTGTCGCGGAGCAGCCGGGCTGACGCGCCCCTCACGATGGTCCCCTCGGTGACCATGCAGCCGGCGATGATGCCCACCTTGGGTACCTTGAAGAGGTCCCGCACCTCGGCGCGGCCCTGGACCACCTCCTTGTACACGGGCTCAAGCATGCCCCGAAGCGCCTGCTTGATGTCCTCGATGAGGTCGTAGATGACGGTATAGATCTTGATGTCCACCGAGTTCTTCTTGGCCAGGTCCCTCACCTTGGGCTCGGGCCTCACGTTGAAGCCCAGGACGATGGCGTTTGAGGTGGAGGCCAGCAGGACGTCGTTCTCGGTGATGCCGCCCACGGCGGAGTGGATCACGTTGATGCGCATGTCCTGGCCGGGGTCGATGCCCTTCACCGAGCTGACGATGGCCTCCACGGTGCCGTGCACGTCACCCTTGACGATGAGGTTGAGCTCCTTGAGCTTTCCCTCCCGCACCTGGCTGTAGAGGTCTTCCAGGGTCACCTGGATCTTCTGCTCAGGGGCCTGGAGGCGGGACACCTTGTCTTTCTCCTGGAGGTACTCGATGATCTCCTTGGCCTTCTTCTCGCCCGGCACCACGAACATGGTGTCGCCCGCGGACGGTGGTTCGGCAAGGCCGATGATCTCCACCGGCGTCCCCGGCGCCGCGCTGTCGATGGGCTTGCCCACGAAGTCGTACATGGCGCGGGCCTTGCCCCACTTGGACCCGATGACGAAGACGTCGCCCTTCTTCAGCTCGCCCTGCTGGATGAGGAGCGTGCACATGGGGCCCTTGTTCTTGTCAAGCTTGGACTCAAGCACTACGCCCCGGGCCGGACCGTCCTGCTGGGCCTTGATGTCCATGATCTCTGCCTGGAGCAGGATCATCTCCAGGAGTTCCTCGATGCCCTGATGCTTCTTTGCCGAGACATCCACGAAGATGGTATCCCCGCCCCAGTCCTCGGGAACCAGCCCGTGTTCGGAGAGCTGCTCCCGCACCCGCATGGGGTTCGCGTTGGGCTTGTCGATCTTGTTCACCGCCACCAGGATGGGGATCCTGGCGGCCTTGGCGTGGTTGATGGCCTCCTTGGTCTGGTCCATGACCCCGTCGTCCGCCGCCACCACCAGCACGACGAAGTCCGTCACCTTGGCCCCGCGGGACCGCATGGAGGTGAAGGCCTCATGGCCCGGGGTGTCGATGAAGGTGATGAGCTTGTCCTTGCAGTGGGCCTGGTACGCCCCGATGTGCTGGGTAATGCCCCCGAACTCGCTTTCCATCACGTTTTCCGAGCGGATGGCATCGAGCAGCGATGTCTTGCCGTGGTCCACGTGCCCCATCACGGTCACCACCGGCGCCCTGGGTGCCAGCTTCTCCTCGGCATACACCTGTTCCGCGAAGAAGGTTTCGTGGATGGTGTCCCGGGTCTCCTCCACCTCGAACCCGAACTCCTGGGCCACCAGGATGGCCTCGTCCTGGGAGATGTACTGGTTCTGGCTGGCCATGACCCCGAGATTCATGAGGACCTTGATGGCCTCGGAGACCTTGACGCCCATCTCCTTGGCCAGGTTGCCCACCGTGATGGTGTCACCCACCTTGAGCTTCTTCTTTTTCTGGGGCACGGGTTGCTGCAGGGCGCGCCGGTCCTTCTTCTTCTTGAGCTTCCTGCCGGCAGCGGTCCTGCCGGCCCCGTACAGGTCGGTCTGGGTGTAGACCTCCATCTCCACGGGCTTGGGGACGGGCGCCGGCCGGGCCTCTGCCTCGGTCGGGGCGGGGGGCGTCTCTTCGGGAAGTGGCTCCGGGCCAGGCTTGGCCTTCTTGCCCACGAACCCCGCGACATCCATCGTCTCGTCGATCCCCTCGTCCTCCTCCAGGACCACCTGGGCCTTGGGCGGACGCTTGCCCTTCTTCTTCTCCTTCTTCTTGGCCTCTTTCTGCTCTTCCTTTTCGATCTCCAGGGGCTTGACCTTCACTACCGGCGCGACAGGGGCTTCGGCCGGGGCGGGCTTCTTCTCCTCCGCTTTCCCCTCTTCGAGCCCTCTCTCGGGGGCCTTCGGAGCGGCCTCGGCCAAGACATCAACGTCCTGCGCAGGGACCTCGGGCTCAGGGGCGGTCCGCTCCTCTGCGGGCGCTTCCTCCGCCGGGGCTGCCCCCTTCTTCGCGGCCTCCTTCTTCTTCGCCGGCTTCTTCTTCTCCGCCGGCGCCTCTTCAAGGGCTTCCTCGGTCGCCTTCGCGGCCGCCTCTTCCGCCTCCGGCGCCGTCACGGTCCTGGCCCTGCGCCTGATGATGGTCGTACTCACCCGCTTCTCTTCGTACACCTCCACCGCAGGCTGTTCTTCCTTCTTCTGGGTGTCCTTCTCGAGCCGCTTCTTGATCCTGTCCGCGTCGTGGACATCCAGCACGCTCATGGTGTTTTCCACCGATATGGCCAGGTCCTTGGCAATGCGCAGCAGTTCCTTGGCGTCAATGGAAAGCTCTTTGGCCAGTTCGAAAACTCTCATCTTCTTCATCTTGACAGCCCCTTGGAAGACAACCTCTCATACATCCGCAGACTTCTCTCTCTCGGTGAACCCTTCAGCAGCTCCTGCGCACTGTCCGCGCAGCCGGGCCCTCCTGCCGGCTGCAATGAGCGCGACTGCGCCGCATCCAGGAGCGCGTCGCTCACCGCCATGGAGAGCCGTGCCCCTGCCGCCTCGTCCTTGACCAACCATCTGGCCTTCCTGTTCCTCCATGCGCTGAGAAAACAGGAACTCTCCGGACAGAGGTAAAAGCCCCTGCCCGGCTCGCACTGCCGCAGGTCGAACACGGCATCGCCCGCAGGCCCCTGCACGAAGCGGAGCAGGTCCCCTTTGGGCAGCACCCGACGGCAGCCCACGCACTGCCTGTGTGGTCCGGTCCTATGCCTCACCGCCCCCCACCGTCGCCTGGGCGATGAGCTTCTTCGCCAGGGCCTCGTCTATGCCCTCGAACTCCAGGAGGTCCTCCTCCTTTGCCCGGGCAAGGTCGTCCAGCGTCTTGTACCCGGCCTCGGTGAGTACCTCCACCACGCCGGGGTCGACGTCGGCGAGGTTCTCCAGGGACCGCTTGTCCTCGGAGGAGACCACCACCTCGGTGCCCTCGGCGCGCACGTCGATCTTCCACCCGGTGAGCTTGGCCACCAGCCGCACGTTCTGCCCCTTCCTGCCGATGGCGAGGCTCAGCTGGTCCTCTGAGACCACCACGTCCATGCTCCTGTCGGTCTTGTCCACTATGACCTTGGAGACCCTGGCCGGCGAGAGGGCGTTGCACACGAACCGCACCGGGTCTTCTGACCAGACCACGATGTCCTGCCGCTCGCCCTTGAGCTCCTGGATCACGTTCTGCACCCGGGCGCCCTTGACCCCCACGCAGGTCCCCACCGGGTCGACCTTGGCGTCGTGGGACCGCACCGCGATCTTTGCGCGGATGCCCGGCTCCCTCGCCACGGCCACGATCTCCACGATGCCCTCGGACACCTCGGGCACCTCCATCTCGTAGAGCTTGTGCAGGAACCTCGGGTGGGTCCTGCTGAGTTCCACCTGTGGCTGCTTCAGCGATTTCGTCACGTCCAGGACCAGGGCCTGCACCCTGTCGCCGCGCCGCAGCGTCTCGCCGGGGATCTGCTCCTTTTCCCGCAGGATGGCCTCGGCCTTGCCGAGGTTGACGATGACGTCCTTGCGGTCGAAGCGGTGGATGAACCCGGACGTGATCTCGCCCTTGATGCCGATGAAATCGTTGAAGATGGCGTCCCGCTCCACCTCCTTGACCTTCTGGACGATGACCTGCTTGGCGCTCTGCGCCGCAATCCTCCCCAGCTTGGATGCATCGAGCTTCTCTCCCAGCTCGTCCCCGATCTGGCAGGTGGGGTCGAGCTGCCTCGCCTGCTTCATGGGGATCTGGGTGTTCGGATCTTCCACGTCGTCGGTGACCACCTTGAACTGGAACACCTCAACCTCATCCAGCTCGGGGTTGTAGTGGGCCTCGATGTTGTCATAGTCTCCATAGACCTTCTTCGCCGCGCTCTGCACCGCGGCCTCCACCACCTGCACCAGGTCTTCCTGCCGGAGGCCCTTCTCCTTGACGATGAGCTCGATTACCTTTGAAAGATTCAGAACCATACCATCTCCCTAGAAATCAAGATTGGCCTTGATGATGTCCTTCATATCCATGGATACTTCCGCTCCATCCACGTTCACGATCACGGATTCCCCGTCGAGTCCCATGAGTGTGCCCCGTATGAGGAGCCCTCGGGCAGTCCGTATCTTCACCATCCTTCCTGAGAAATGCTCAAACTCCCGTAGCGTCTTGATCCTCCTGGTCAATCCGGGTGACGACACCTCCAGGCGATATGAGCTCTCTATGGGGTCTTCCGTGTCGAGGAGAAGGCTTATGCGTCGGTTCACTGCCACACAGTCGTCCATGGACACCCCCCCGGGCTTGTCGATGGTGAGGCGCAGATTGTTCCCGGTGAAATCCAGGTCGATGAGCTCAAACCCCATCATGGCGAGTTCCGGGCTGACCATGTTCACCAGCCTATCTGTCATTTCCCTGTTCGTCATAGGAAATAAAAAAGTGGGCAAGTGCCCACTTCGCGTCCTCCCTCGTTCCTGTCTTCTCGCTTCCCAAATCGCGTTTGGAGCGGGCAACGGGATTCGAACCCGCGACATTCAGCTTGGGAAGCTGACACTCTACCAACTGAGCTATGCCCGCATCGCCCCTTGTCATAAAATAGAAGCGCCGTGCTTGTCAAGGAAGTCTTTGGAAAGGCGCGGCGGGACACGTCGCTGCGGGTAACGGCGACCCGTGCGCCGGGGATTCGTCTCCTTGCGGCCGGGCCGGAAGGATCAGCCAGGGACGAACTTCATGAGCACGGAACGTTTCCTGGGGCCGTCGAACTCCGCAAGGAAGATCCCCTGCCAGGTGCCGAGCACCAGGGATCCGCTCTCCACGATGACGATCACGCTGGATCCCACCAGGCTCGCCTTGACGTGGGCATCCGAGTTCCCCTCGGTGTGGCGGTATCCACCGTCTTCCGGCACCAGCCTGCCCAGCACCGCGGTGATGTCCTCCTTCACGGCGGGGTCCGCGTTCTCGTTGATGGTGACGCCGCAGGTGGTATGGGGCACATAGACCACCACGATGCCCGAAGATATGTGTTCGTTCCTGAGGATCCCCCGCACCTGGGCGGTGATGTCCACGAGCTGGATGCGGGCGGTGGTCTTGATCTCCAGCCTCTTGATCATGCCTCGTTCCTCCTTCACGCTATGCGCATTCCATGGGAGACAGGCGGCCTTCCCTTGAGGAAGAGCCTGCAGAAGTTTTCCGTGGTGGCCCGCGCCACCGCTTCACGGTCAATTCCCTTGATCCGGGCGATCTCGTCGATCACCCGCGTGACGTGCAGCGGCTCGTTGCGACGGCCCCGAAACGGCT
Organism: uncultured Bacteriovoracaceae bacterium; assembly: GCA_964572405.1. Classification (GTDB taxonomy): domain Bacteria; phylum Desulfobacterota; class Desulfomonilia; order UBA1062; family UBA1062; genus MWEI01. Next base: position 6,238 of record CAZNGL010000033.1, on the reverse strand, counting down.
CAGGGGTGAGGTACGGCGCGTCGGTCTCCACCAGGAGGTGCTCCAGGGGCGTGGCGCGTACCACCTCCTGGAGCTTCTGCGCGTTCCTGTACGTGACCACGCCGGGGATGGAGACGAAGAAGCCATTTTCCGTCACGCGCCGGGCAAGGTCTGCGTCCCCGGAGAAGCAATGGAACACCCCTCCCAGGCGCCACGCATCCTGCTCGTCCAGCACCCGGACCGTCTGCTCGTGCGCGTCCCGGTCGTGGAGGACCAGGGGCAGCCCCAGGTCTCCCGCAAGCTCGATGTGGGCCAGGAACAGGTCCTTCTGCTCGGGCTCGCTCCCGGGTGTCCGGTAGAGGTCGAAGCCGGTCTCGCCCACCGCCACCACCTGGGGGCAAACGAGCTCTCTGAGCCCCTGGACGTCGTCCCTGCAGTACCGCCCTCCGTTCTGGGGATGGATGCCCAGGGCCACGGAGATGCCGGGCCGCGACCGGGCGGTCTGAAGGGCCCGGCAGCAGTCTCCGGGGTCGATGCCCACGGCCAGCATGGCGCCCACGCCGGCGGCGGCGGCTCTGGCAAGGACCTCGTCCAGATCCGTGCGGAACTCCCTGAAGTGGATGTGGCAGTGGGAGTCAATGATCATGGCGCATGCACCCCAGGAGTTCCTCGTGCACCATCGCGTTGCTGGCGATGATGTCTCCCCGCTCCAGGTCGAAGGGGCCGCCGTCGATGCTGGTGACCTCGCCTCCCGCTTCAGTGAGGATGACCACCCCTGCGGCCATGTCCCATGGTTTGAGCCCCTGCTCCCAGAAACCGTCCAGGGAACCGCTCGCCACCATGCACAGGTCAAGCTCCGCCGATCCCATGCGCCTGATGCCCCGGGCTTTCCTCAGCACACGCTCGAAGCGCGCCATGAGCGAGGTCAGGTCGTCCCGGTCGTAGGGGAACCCGGTGGCGATGAGCGAGTCGATCATGCGGCGCGTCCGCGAAACACGGATGGGCGCACCGTTTTTGAATGCGCCCCGTCCGGTCTGTGCCCAGAAGGTCTCGCCGCTTTCCGGGTTGCGGCAAACGCCCAGGAAGGGCTCCCCGTTTTTGAGGACCGCAATGGCCACGCAGAAGAACGGGATGCGGTGAACGAAGTTGTTCGTGCCGTCGATGGGGTCGATGACCCAGGTGAAGGCCGAGGACCCCTTCTTGGAAAACCCCTCCTCCGCGAGGATACCGTGGTCGGGGTATGTCCGCTCGATCTCTGAAACGATCCGCTCCTGCGAGAGCCGGTCAATGTTCGTCACGAGGTCGATGCGGCCCTTGTGCTCGATGGTTATCTCGCCATGGAGATTGTCTTTGAGGTATTCTCCCGCCTTGTTCGCGAGGCGGATGGTAAAATCCAGCATGGCTCCACTTGTCAATCCTTCGGTTTTGTGTAACATAAAGGACGTGCAGACGGTTTACAAGATAAAAAAGGCCCTCATCTACCCCACCGTGCTGGGCATGGTCATTGCCGTTCCCGTGTTCGCGGACGCCATCTCCATGATCCGCGCGGGCGAATACCCCGCCAGGATGCTGGTCTTCGCATCATTGTTCATGGTCCTCTTCTACCTGCTCTCGGTGAACAACCTGCTGAAACGGGTCACCATAACGGATACGGAGATCGTGTTCAGGAGCCTGTTCGGCACCACCCGCATCCCCCTGGAGGAGATCACCCTCATCGACGGGGTCACCTTCAAGTCCCGGCAGTTCGTGACCATCTCCTCCAAGAAGAGGAGTTCCTGGGTCCCCAACAGCTACGACGCGTTCCCGGAACTCCTGCAGACACTGGAGTCGATGGTCACCGAAGGCACCATCGGCCAGGGGTTTTTGGATATCAAGGCGAACCTCGTCCACCGGAAGGGCGACATCGCGGTGGCGTGGTTCGTGGTGCTGTTCCTCATCCTGGTCATCGTGGTGCGCGCCTACCAGCACTTCGCGGTGTAGGGAGGCCGCCCTCCATCTCCGGCGGCGCCTCGCACCACCTCCCATGTACCCGGTTTCACGTGAAACTTTTCCCGTTCAACTTTGCGGCTATTTGTGGTAGTCCTCCATTGTGCCCTGGAAGATAATCAGCATATCCAATCAGAAAGGCGGCGTGGGGAAAACAACCACCGCCATCAACCTGGGCGCCTCCCTGGCGCTGCTGGGGAAACAGACCCTCATCTTGGACCTGGACCCCCAGGCCAATGCCACCACCGGCCTGGGCGTGAACCCCTCCACTCTTTCCTCCCACATCTACCACGTCATGATCGGTGAGGCGGAGCTGGACTCCATCGTGCTGCCCACCAAGGTGGGCGGCCTGTTCCTCGCACCGAGCCACACGGACCTGGTGGCCACCGACGTGGAGCTCATGGACGCATCCATGCGGGAACGCATCATCTCCAGGGCCCTGGGCTCGATGAAGACGCACTTCGACTACCTCCTCATCGACTGTCCCCCTTCCCTGGGCCTGCTCACCCTGAACGCACTCACCTCGTCCCACTCGCTCCTCATCCCGGTCCAGTGTGAGTACTACGCCCTGGAGGGGCTGAAGAGCCTCCTGAACACGTTCCAGCTGGTGAAGAAGCGCCTGAACCCGTCGCTTTCCATAGAGGGGTTTTTGCTCACCATGTTCGATGCCCGCACCCGCCTCAGCCACGAGGTGGCGGGAAACATGCGGGACCACTTTGATTCGCAGGTCTTCCAGACCGTCATCCCACGCAACACGAGGTTGTGTGAGGCACCCAGCTACGGGCTCCCCATCTGTCTCTACGACATCTCTTCCAAGGGCGCCCAGCACTACCTGATGCTCGCCAAGGAGATCGTGAGCAGGGAGGTTGTCCATGAAGGCAAGGCCACGTCTCGGTAAAGGCATCGACGCGCTCATCCCGGTGGACGAGAGCGTCTCTTCTTCCCAGGTGATCGAGCTCTCCCTCGACGCCATCCGCCCCAACCCCATCCAGCCCCGCAAGACCATCGACCAGGAGAAGCTCTACGAGCTCGCCCAGTCCATCAAGTCCCACGGGCTCATCTCCCCCATCCTGGTGCGGAAGATGAACACCGCATACGAGATCATCGCCGGCGAGCGCCGCTACCACGCGTGCCGCATCGCGGGCCTGTCCACGGTGCCGGTCCTGGTGAAGGACGCATCCGACGACACCTCCTTCAAGCTCTCCCTCATCGAGAACATCCAGCGGGAGGACCTCAACCCCATGGAAGAGTCAGAGGCCTACTGCGCGCTCAGGGAGCAGTTCGGCCTCACCCACCAGGAGATCGCCGATTCCGTGATGAAGGACCGTTCCACCATCACCAACTCTTTACGCCTCATGGGTCTTCCCGAGGAGATGAAGGCGGCGCTCCGGGAGGGCACCATCACCCCGGGACACGCCCGGGCAATCCTCATGGTACCCACCGAGCAGGGACGCGGAGCCCTGTTCCGGAAGATCATCTCGCGCGGCCTGAGCGTGCGCGAGGCCGAACAGCTCGCCACCGCGGACAGGAAGAAGGAAGAGAAGCCTCCCGTTCGCTCCGACCCGGATCTGGAGAACTTTTCCTCCCTGCTCACCGAGCGGCTCTCCGCACGGGTTTCGTGCTCGTGGTCCCAGCGCAGGGGACGGATCACCATCGAGGTCTCCTCGCGGGACGAACTCAGAAGGATCGTGGACGAGCTGTCCCGGACGGGTTCTCCCCTATGAAGTATGCATCCTGTTCTGAACATATGAACACTCTCACTGCCGCACCGGGCGGTACCGGGAAGTTTTCGACCGTGATTCTGACTCCATCTCCCAAAGTATATACAGGGGTTAGCAGCGTTCTGAACATTTGGACATGTTCTTTAATACTATAAAGATCCTTTCATATGAGGAGTAAGACAAGATGAAATGCACGATCGCGAAATCCGTTCTGCAGTCCATGCTTGCCAAGGTCCAGGGGTTCACGGAAAGGAAGACCACGCTTCCCATCCTGAGCCATGCCCTCATGGAGGCAACAGGAGGCTCCCTTTCCATCAAGGCAACGGATCTCCACACCTCCATCCTGGTGAAGGCGGGGTGTGACCTGAGGGAGCCGGGGTCCTGTGCCATCAACGCGAAGGGCCTGTACGACATCGTCAGGGAACTCCCCGAAGAGGAACTGCTCTTCTGGACAGACGATCATTCCCGTGCGCACCTCTCGGTGGGGAACAAGAACGTGAAGATGAACATCATGGACCCGGAGGAGTTCCCGGGCATCGAACTCGCAGCGCCCCAGGGGGGGCTCATCATCCCGGTGGAGGTCATGAAGCCGCTCATCGAACGGACCATCTTCTCCATCCCCACCTCATCGGAGAGCGACACCAAGTACTCCCTGGGCGGGGCGCTCCTGGTGGCGCGGGAGGAAAAGCCGAAGCACACCCTCATCGAGATGGTCACCACGGACAGCAGGAGGCTGTCGCTGGCACGGTACCGGGTGGAGGGGAAGATGGACATGGGGGAAGGCATCATCGTTCCCCGCAAGGGTCTCCAGGAGCTCCGGCGGCTCATGGACGGGAGGGAGGAGGATGCCCGCGTGGTGCTCACCCGGGACTCCATCTTCTACATCTCCCGCGATACCCTGGCCACGGTGCGGCTTCTTGACGGGAAGTTCCCGGATTTCCGCACCATCGTCACCGACGACGCCTACCCCATCGTCACCCGCATCAGCGCCCCGGAGCTGCTCAGCGTGCTCAAGGTGTGCGTGGCCATGATGTCAGATCTCGCCAGCTGCGTGAAGATGTCCTTTACCAGGGACCGGACCATCGTGTATGCAAGCAATCCTGAACAGGGGGAGGTGGACACGGCCATCGCCTCCACGCACATCGGGGAAGAGGTGGAGATATCCTTCAACCCCAGGTACTTCGTGGACTGTCTGTCTTTCATCGCGGGAGAGGCTCAGATCATGCTCAAGGGCCCGCAGGGTCCGTGCATGGTCATGGACAGCGATCACGAGGAGAGCAAGTGGGTCATCATGCCCATGAGATTCTAAACACGAGGGAGATACGCGAAGAGATGCCAGAATATACCGCAGATGACATCAAGGTGCTGGACGGCTTCGAGCACGTACGGCTCCGTCCCGCCATGTACATCGGGTCCACGTCCAGCCAGGGTCTTCACCACCTGGTCTTCGAGGTGGTGGACAACAGCGTGGATGAGGCCATTGCCGGCTACTGCGACCACATCAGGGTGGTCATCCACATGGACGAGAGCATTACGGTGAGTGACAACGGCCGCGGCATCCCGGTGGACATCCACAAGGAGACGGGCAAGGCAGCGGTGGAGGTGGCACTCACCACACTCCATGCTGGCGGCAAGTTCGACAACTCCATCTACAAGGTTTCGGGCGGCCTGCACGGGGTGGGCGTGTCCGTGGTGAACGCTCTCTCCGAGGCCATGGAGGTGGACGTGTTCAGGGACGGGTACCGCCACGCCCAGAAGTACGAGAAGGGCGTGCCAACAACGCCCCTCAAACGCTTGGAGCAGACGGAAAAACGGGGGACCACGGTGCACTTCAAGCCGGACCCCGACATCTTCGACGTCACCACCTTCGAGTACGACATCCTGGCGAACAGACTCCGGGAGCTCGCCTTCCTGAACAAGGGACTCAGGATCGAGCTGGAGGACGAGCGCACGGACACCAGGGAGACCTTTTACTACAAGGAGGGGCTCAAGGACTTCATCGCCTACCTGAACGCGAAGAAGAAGCCGCTGCACCAGCCCGTGTATTTCAGGAAGACCAAGGGCGACATCGTGCTCGAGTGCGTGCTCCAGTACAACACGAGTTATACCGAGAGCCTGTTCTCCTTTGCCAACAACATCAACACCCACGATGGAGGGACCCACGCCACGGGATTCCGCAAGGCGCTCACGAGGACCATCAACGCCTATGCGAGGGACAAGGGCCTGCTCAAGAACGCCAAGGTGACCATCCAGGGCGAGGACACCCGGGAGGGTCTCTGCGCGGTGGTGAGCGTGCTCCTGCCCGCTCCCCAGTTCGAAGGCCAGACCAAGGGAAAGCTCGGCAACTCGGAGATCCAGGGCATCGCGGAGAGCATCACGAACGAGGCCTTCGGGGCCTACCTGAACGAGAACCCCACAGACGGCAACGCCATCGTGAAGAAGATCCTTGACAGCGCCCAGGCCCGGGAGGCGGCCCGCAAGGCGAGAGAGCTCACCCGGCGCAAGACCGCCATGGAGAACGCCCTGCTGCCGGGCAAGCTGGCCGACTGCCA
>CAZNGL010000032.1:0-24052 GCA_964572405.1 uncultured Bacteriovoracaceae bacterium | reverse complement strand
TGGGCCTGTCGCTCACCGCGACCGTATCGGTGGCGTTGTAGCTGGAGTAGTAGTACTCGGCGTTCTGAACGCCGCTCACCGGGACCTTGTCATAGCCGTGCACCACGCCCAGCTTGGTGCGCCGGGTCCTTACCTGCTCCTCGGTGAGGTCCAGGAGCCTGGCCAGGTAGCGGTCGGCGAACCCGTCCTTCTTGGCCTGGACGAGCAGCTCGTCAGGCAGCTCCATGCCCCTGTAGGAGAGGATCTTCTCCTCCAGGTCCACGAGTTCCCGCATCTGCTCGATGAACCAGGGCTTCAGGTGGGTCTTGGCGTGCAGGTCCCTGGTGGAGGCCCCCTTGCGCAGGGCCTCGTACATGATGAACTGCCGCTCGGAGGAAGGCTCGCCCAGCATGTCCAGCAGGGTCTTGAGGTCCTTCTCGTGGAAGTCCTTCGCGAAGCCCAGGCCGTAGCGGCCGGTCTCCAGGGAGCGGATGGCCTTCTGGAGGGCCTCCTTGTAGTTCTTCGCGATGCTCATCACCTCGCCCACGGCCCGCATCTGGGTGCCGAGCCGGTCCAGGGAGCCCTTGAACTTCTCGAAGGCCCAGCGGGCGAACTTCACCACCACGTAGTCACCCCAGGGCTCGTACTTGTCCAGGGTGCCTCCCCGCCAGTAGGGGATCTCGTCCATGGTGAGGCCCGAGGCCAGCATGGACGACACCATGGCGATGGGAAAACCCGTGGCCTTGGATGCCAGGGCCGACGAACGCGACGTTCGCGGGTTGATCTCGATGACCACCACGCGGCCGGTCTTCGGGTCGTGGGCGAACTGGACGTTGGTTCCGCCGATGACCTCGATGGCCTCCACGATATCGTAGGAGTGCTTCTGGAGGCGCTTCTGCAGCTCCGGGGAGATGGTGAGCATGGGCGCGGTGCAGAAGGAATCACCCGTGTGCACCCCCATGGCGTCAACGTTCTCGATGAAGCACACCGTGATCATGTGATTCTTGGCGTCGCGGACCACCTCGAGCTCCAGCTCCTCCCACCCCAGCACGGACTCCTCCACGAGCACCTGGCCGATGAGGCTGGCGGAAAGCCCCCTGCTCACGATGGTCCTGAGCTCCTCCACGTTGTACACGAGCCCGCCGCCGGTGCCGCCCATGGTGTAGGCGGGCCGGATGACCACCGGGTAGCCCATCCAGGCGGCGATCTTCTCCGCCTCCTCCACGCTGTAGGCGAGCTCGCTCTTCGGCATCTCGATTCCCAGGCGGTTCATGGTCTCCTTGAAGGCGCTCCGGTCCTCCCCGCGCTCGATGGCGTCCACGTTCACGCCGATGACCCTGACCCCGTACTTCTCCAGGATGCCCCTCTTGTGGAGCTCCGAGGTGAGGTTCAGGCCGGACTGCCCCCCCAGGTTGGGGAGGATGGCGTCGGGCCGCTCCTTGGCGATGATGGGTTCCAGGGAGGCGGCGTTCAGGGGCTCGATGTAGGTGGCGTCCGCCATGCCCGGGTCGGTCATGATGGTGGCCGGGTTCGAGTTCACCAGGACGATCTCGTACCCGAGCGCCCGCAGGGCCTTGCATGCCTGGGTGCCGGAGTAGTCGAACTCGCATGCCTGCCCGATGATGATGGGACCACTCCCGATGATCATGACCTTGTGGATGTCCGTTCTCTTTGGCATACACCCCCCCGATTTTCGAGCTACAGCACTATAGGGAATTGGCCGGAGTCCAGTCAAGACAAAAGGGGGGGGCATGCACAGGGGGAAGCGTTCCGGATGAATGCCGGCCAGCGGGAATGGCCAGGGAGTCTTACCCCTGGACCGTTGAAATCGACGATTCCGAAAAGGAATCGTCGATTTCAACGGTTACGTGTAAAAAACAGGTCCCCGGTCATACGGGTTCCGCAGCATCGATATACTAACCGCCCTCCCGGATATGCGTGCTCCCCCTAGTCCGGGAGCCCCTTCTTGGCGATGAAGCGGGCCAGGTCCGCCACGCGGCAGGAATAGCCCCACTCGTTGTCGTACCAGGTGACCAGCTTGGCCAGATTGTCCTGCATGACCTTGACGTACTCGATATCCACGATGGACGAGAGCTCGTTGCCCTTGAAGTCGATGGACACGAGCGGCCGCTCCTCGCAGCCCATGATGCCCTTCAGCGATGTCTTGGCGGCCCGCTTGAGCACTGCCCGGAGCTCTTCGGTGGTGGTGTTCTTCTTCAGCTGCACCGTGAGATCCACCACCGAGACCGTGGACGTGGGGACGCGCAGGGCAAAGCCGTCCACCCTGCCCTTGAGGTCGGGGATCACCAGGGCGAGCGCCCGTGCCGCGCCCGTGGAGGTGGGAATGATGCTCATGGCCGCTGCCCGTGCGCGCCGGAGGTCCTTGTGCGGCATGTCCAGGATGCGCTGGTCGTTGGTGTAGGCGTGCACCGTGGTCATCCAGCCCTTCTCGATGCCGAAGGCCTTGTGGATGACCAGGGCCGGCGGCGCCAGGCAGTTGGTGGTACAGGATGCGTTCGAGATGATGTGGTGTCTGGCCGGACTGTACCTGGTGTGGTTCACGCCCATGACCACGGTGAGGTCCTCCTCCTTGGCGGGCGCGGTGATGATGACCTTCTTGGCCCCGCCGTAGATGTGGGCCAAGGCCTTCTCCTTGGAGGTGAACAGGCCCGTGGACTCGATGACGATCTCCACGCCCTCCTCCTCCCAGGGGATGTTGGCGGGGTCGCGCTCGGCAAAGCTCTTGATGGTGTGGCCGTCGATGACGAAGGCGTCCTTCTTCACCTGGACGGTCCCGGTGTAGTGGCCGTAGTTCGTGTCGTACTGGAAGAGGTGGGCGTTGGTGTTCACGTCGAAGAGGTCGTTGATGGCAACGACCTGCAGCGAGTCGCCGGAGCGCTCCATGATTGCCTTGAGTACCTGCCGGCCGATGCGGCCGAAACCGTTTATTCCAACTCGGATCATGACGTCCCTCCTCTCCTCATCAATTGTCGTCGAGCCGGTACTTGTGGGCCACGAGCAGGTCGAAGTTGGTCTTCAGCGCCTGGTGGAAGCGTGCGTTCTCCAGGGCCAGCGCGGAGAGGCTCGCCACAGCCTCCAGGAACTGGATCTCCTGCGCATTGAACTCCCGGACCCTGTCCGAATAGATGCGCAGCACGCCGATGGCCGTCTTCCCGGTCATGAGGGGAGCCACCACGACGGACTTGATGCCCTCCGCCTTGGCCCCGGAGCCGTACTGGAAGTCGGGAGAGGTCTGTGCGTTCTTGATGTAGATGAGCTCGCCCCTGAGCGCCTTCTGGTCGAGGCCGCTCTCCTTGATGAGGACCGGACCCTTCCGGATGTAGCCCTTGGAAAGCCCGTGGGAAGCCCCCATGACCAGGGTTCGCTTCCGGGAGTCGAGCAGCCTGATGGATGCGGCCTTCACCCCCATGGTCTCCACCACGGCCATGACGATCTCCTGGAGGACCGTGCTCACGTCCAGTGACGAGTGGACCATCCGCACGACATCGTACAACGCGGTGAAGTAGTTCTTTTCCTTGTCTTTCACATCCATTCCCCTCCTTTTTCAGTATTCCCGTGCCCCGGGTGGGCATCGCGGGGTGCGAGTTCGGGGTGCGTGATCGGACAATGCTGCGCTAGGGTTCCCCGGATGCCTTCCATAATAGCGCCGTTGGTGCGGTTACGCCATCTTCTCGGAATGTACACCATCATTCTTGAATCACCAAGCCCCAGGAGAACTCCTTTCCTTCCCTGCCGGGCAGGGTCACGGGCCTGCAGGGGCTGCCCCCATCTTCTCCAGGGTCTCGATCCGGGCCACGATGGGTGGGTGGGAATAGTAGAACCAGGCATAGAGCGGGTGGGGGTGCAGGTTCGCAAGGTTCTCCTCGGCGAGGCGTTTCAGTGCCCCTGCCAGCGGTGCAGAGGCGCCGGTGAGGCGCCACGCGAAGACATCGGCCTGGCGCTCGAACCTGCGCGACATCAGGGAGGCCGCGGGCGTGAGGAACAGGGAGAGCGGGCGCACCCCAACGGCCAGCAGGAAGAGTCCTGCATAGGGCACAGGGCCGGAGAATCCGAAGGCCTCGTACAGGGGCGGCCAGGAGAGCAGCTTCGATGCCGCATACAGGGCGGCCAGGGAGATGATGACGGAGAGGGCCAGCTGTTTGCGGATGTGGCCCAGCCTGAGGTGTCCCAGCTCGTGGGCGAGCACCGCCTCGATCTCGTCCGCGGAATGGGTGGCAAGCAGCGTGTCGAAGAGCACGATGCGCTTGGATCTGCCGATGCCGGTGAAGTAGGCGTTGGAGTGCCTGCTCCGGGTACTGGCGTCCATGGTGAACAGGCCGTTGAGATGGAAGCCCGCCTTCTCGATCAGCGCGTGGATGCGCCCCTTGAGATACTCGTCCTGGACGGGTTTGAACGTGTTGAACAGGGGCGCGATGAGGCTTGGGTAGAGCCACGTCACCAGGAGCTGGAACAGCACGAAGGCCGCCCACGCGGGGAGCCACCACGTCCCCGGGAGCGTGTAGATCAGCTCCAGGAACACGCCCAGGATGGTGCCCATGAGGATGCAGGTGAGGGTGAAGGTCTTGGCGAGGTCCTTGAGCCAGAGTCCGAAGGTGATGGTGCTGAAGCCGAACCTGCGCTCGATGACGAAGGTGTCATAGAGGTCGAAGGGCACGCTCAGAAGGCCCAGGATGACCGAGCAGACGAAGATGAAGGCGAGGCCGGAGGCCACCGGGTGGAGGCCGGCCAGGGCCCCGGAAGCGGCAAGGTAAGGCAGGAAGCCGCTCAGGACCAGCGCCAGTGCCGCGATGTCGGCCACGAGGATCGCCAGGGATCCCAGCGAGGTCGTGGCCACCGTGTAATCCCTCATGCGGGCGAGCGTCTCGGGCCGGACACTGTCGCGGAACACCTCCGGCACCACGTGCCCGTGGCTCTGCAGATGCCTGATGTTCAGCCACCTCAGCCCCAGCCTGGCCATCAGGCTGAGGACGTAGACCACGACGAAGGCGGCAAGGAGCGTGCTCACCAGGGCCTGGCGTTATCCGCCATCCGTCTGGGGGAACGCGGCATTGGTGTAGAGATACTCGGCCTTCTCCTTGTGGTTCATCTCCTCGCTGGCCATCTTGAGGAAGATCTGCTTGAGCTCGCCCTCGGGGTGCAGGTCTGCGAGGCCCTTGTAGAAGTTGTAGGAGTTGAGCTCGCGGTGCGCGGCCACCAGGAAGACGTCCTTGGACTGCATGTCCTTGCTGATATCCGGCCTGTCCAGGTGCTCGGCGATCTTGTAGTCGATGGGCTGGCTCATGCGGAGCGCGCCCGCGGCGTACCCGCCGTCCCGGTAGCTTTCCAGGAATGCCTTGTGCTTCTTCTCCTCGCCGGCAAGCACCTTCAGGGCATCCTTGGCCGCATTGTCGAGCACCTTGTCCGACAGGCCCGTGTAGAACTCGTATGCCTCCTGCTCCCGTTCGATGGCGATACTGATGTAGTCGCCGAGTTTCTTCTGCTCCATAGGTCCCCCTCCATGAAAGATACGTTCAATATAGTGGCAAGGCAGGGGGAAATCAATGAGGGATGAACCCCGCCAGACTGCCCTTTTTCATCCCGGTGCGGGCGGCGGGGGAGCTCACATCATGGTGGCCAGCCACAGCAGGCCCATGACCGGCAGGATGGCCCACAGCCCCATCACGTAGATGGTGTACATGCGGTTGTCGAAGATGGTCTGCTCGTTGTAGAAGTCGATCCCCTTGGCCAGGAAGAAGAGCGGCGGCAGCAGGCCGTAGGCCAGGGCCGGGGCGACCTTCAGGGGGAAGCTCAGGAAGAGCATGAGCGCCAGGCCCATGATGGTGTACTCCAGGAGCATGATGGCCTTGTCCTCGCCGATATAGCGGGCCAGGCTCATGCGGCCCATGATGGCGTCCTTTTCCATGTTCTTGAGCCCGAGCAGGACCTCGGCTCCCAGGTAGTGAGTGGCCACGTAGCCCGTGAGCAGGACCATGTTGGGCCCCACTACGGTCCCGGTGAGGCTCAGGGGGATCACGATGGCGATGAGCACGAAAATGACGGCCCCGAAGATGCTCTTGAGGTAATCGGTCACGCCGGCCACGTCCAGCAGGGGTCGCAGCAGGGACACGCCGATGAACAGGAGGCCTCCCACCAGCCCGCTGGAGACGAGGCTCAGGGATATGGCGATACCCGTGGATATGGCCCAGGTGGGCCACTGGCGCTGGCGCTGGGTGTGGGCCGTGGACGAGAAGGCAAGGAAGAACACGGCGAAGAGCACGTCCCACCGGTAGGGCTGCGCGCTGAATGCCAGCGTCGCCATGGCAACGCCGAAGGCACCGAGCGACGGCAGCAGGGGCGATTCGGCCAGGGTGTCGAGCACGGCGCTCTCGATGGAGGATGCGGCATGGAAGCTCTTCAGCGCGTCGATGCATTCCTCGATGACCCAGTGGGGCGTCGAGGCGCCGGCGATGACCGCCACCCGCTTCATCTGGGAGCGGTTGATGTCATTGAGCTGATCCGGGGACTCGATCTTGATGACGGTGCGGTTGTCCTTCGCCGCGATCTCTGCCAGGCGCTTGGTGTTGGCAGAGTTCCTGCCGCCGATGACGATGAAGGTGTCGTGGTCCTTGGCCAGTTCGCGCACCTCGCTCTGGCGGTCCACGGTGGAGCGGCAGATGGTGTCGGACACGTCCAGGATCTCGGCCCTGTCCCGCAGCACGTCGATGATCTCCCGGTACAGGGCCACGTCGAAGGTGGTCTGGGCCACCACGGCGAGCCTTTTCACCTGCGGCACCTTTCGCGCGTCCTCAAGGGTCTGGATGATGACCCCCTTGCCGCCGGCCACGCCCATGTGGGCGTCCATCTCGGGGTGGTCCTTGTCCCCCACGATGGCGACGAGATCCGCCTGCTTGACGGCCTTCTTGATGACGCTGTGCAGCTTGAGCACCATGGGGCACGCGGCGTCGATCACCTCCACGCCCCGCTCGGTGAGCGCGGTCTTCTTGTCCGGGGAGATGCCGTGGGCGCGCACGATGGCGATGTCGCCGGGTCTGAGGGTGGGGTCGCTGATGTCATGCACGATCCCGATCCCCCGCCGGGTGAGCGCCTCGATGACCTGGGGGTTGTGGATGATCTGGCCCAGGGTATAGATCCTCCTGTCCGGGTTGTTCTGCCTCACCTTGAAGGTGATGTCGATGGCCCTGCGGACCCCGAAACAGAAGCCTGCGTGACGTGCGATGGTTATCTTCATTGTGTATACACTGCCTTTCGTGCGGCATGGATGAGGTATTCCTGGTTCCCCCGGGCCCCCTTCACCGGCGAGGGGACCGCCGGGGAGGGCTCGAGGCCCAGGCCCTCCAGGAAGGCCCGCATGTCCGCGATGACCGCCTCGTGCACCGCGGGGTCGCGGATGATGCCGCCTTTCCCCACCTGGCGCCTGCCGGCCTCGAACTGCGGCTTGATGAGCGCCACGATACGGGCACTGGTCTTCAGCAGGTCCAGCACGGGCGGGATGACGAGCTTCAGCGAGATGAAGGATACGTCGAACACCGCGATATCGCAGGGCTCGGTGACGTGAGCGCGCCCCAGGGTGCGCGCATTGACGCCCTCCAGCAGGACGACCCTCGTGTCGTTCCGCAGCCGCCAGTGGAGCTGCCCGTGTCCCACGTCCACGGCATAGACCCGCCGGGCCCCGCGTTGCAGCAGGACCTCGGTGAAGCCCCCGGTGGATGCCCCCACGTCGATGGCCGTCATGCCCGCGACGTCGATGGAAAAGGTGTCCAGGGCGCACAGGAGCTTGTGGGCGCCCCTGCCCACGAATTCGTCCGTTTCTTTGATGGAGATGGCGGCCTGTCCGTCCACCGGGGTGCCTGCCTTGGTCACGGCACGACCCTCCACCAGGACCCGGCCGGCCATGATGAGCGCCGCTGCCTTGGTGCGCGTTTCGGCGAGGCCGAGCTCCACCAGGGTCTTGTCCAGCCGGTCCTTCACAGGACCTCCCGCACGGTCTTCAGGATGCCTGCCGCATCCAGCCCCAGGGACGTCCTCAGGTCCTGGAGCGACCCGTGCTCGATGAAGCGGTCCGGAATGCCCAGGAGCCTGAACCTCAGCGGGATGCCCAGGTCCTGCAGCGCCTCCAGGACCGCGGAGCCCACGCCTCCCTGCACGCACCCGTCCTCGGCCACCACGAACCTGCCCCCGCAGGCGAACACCATGTCCCGGACGGCCTTCGCATCCAGGGGCTTGGCGCAGACGAGGTCCGCCACCGCCACGCCCTCTTCGCCCTGCAGCGCCTCCAGGGCCGTGTAGCACAGGGGCCCGGCGCAGAAGACCACGGCCCGGGAGCCGCCTTTCAGGATCTCGAGCCTGCCGGGCTTCGGCCCGGCTCCCTTGACGGGGTGCGAGACGACCTTGTCCCGCGGGTACCGGATGGCCACCGGGACGTGGAGGGAAAGAGCCGTCTCCAGCATCGCCTCCAGCATGAGCTGGTCCCGGGGGACCATGATGATCAGGTTGGGGATGCTCCGGAGGTATGCCAGGTCGAAGATCCCCTGGTGGGTCGGACCGTCCGGTCCCACCAGTCCCGCCCGGTCCACGGCGAAGACCACCGGGGCCTTCTGCAGGGCCACGTCGTGGATCATGCTGTCGAAGGCGCGCTGCAGGAAGGTGGAGTAGATGGCCACCACGGGTTTCAGCCCGAAGAGCGACATGGCCGAGGACATGGTGACCGCGTGCCCTTCGGCGATGCCCACGTCGTAGAACCTGTCGGGATACCGGGCGGCGAACTCCTTGAGTCCGGTGCCCGAGGTCATGGCCGCGCTCAGGGCGATGATGCGGGGGTCGCGGCCGGCCAGTTCCACCAGTCTTGAGCCGAACACGTCGGAATAGGTGAGTTCCGGCACGGGTTTGGCGCTGTCGCCGTTCTCCAGGTCGAACTTGCCCACGCCGTGGTAGTGCTCCGGGTCCTTCACGGCGGGGTGGTACCCCCGTCCCTTCTGGGTGATGACGTGCAGGAGGATGGGCTCTTCCATGGCCTTGACGTTCTGGAAGGCCTCCACCAGGTGGGCGATGTTGTGCCCGTCGATGGGCCCCACGTACCGGAACCCCATCTCCTCGAAGAGGAGCCCCTCGGTGACCGCTCCCTTGAGGTTGCCCTCGATGAGCTTGGCCGCCTTGTAGATGGCTTCGCCGCACAGGGGGATGCGCTTGAGGGCCTGCTTGATGCCCTCCCGCACGTCGCGCACGCGCTTGGAGGTCATGATGCGGCTCAGGTAGTCGGCCACCGCGCCCACCCGCTTGGAGATGAACATGGTGTTGTCGTTGAGCACCACGATGAGGTTCTGCTTCCGCATGCCCACGAAGTTCAACCCCTCGAAGGTAAGTCCGTTGGAGAGCGACCCGTCGCCGATGACCGCCACCACGCGGTTTCTGCCCTCGGCCTTGGCGAGCGTCTCACAGATGCCGCTGGCTGCAGGCAGGGCGTTGCCCGTGTGCCCCGACACAAAGGGGTCGTAGGGGCTCTCGGCAGGGCTCACGAAGGGGCACAGGCCCCCGTGCCTGCGCAGAGTCCCGAACCGGTCCTTCCTGCCCGTGAGGATCTTGTGGGTGTACGCCTGGTGGCCCACGTCCCAGAGGATCTTGTCCTTGGGGGCGTTGAAGACGTAGTGGAGGGCGATGGTGAGCTCCACCGTTCCCAGGCTGGATGCCAGGTGGCCTCCGGTCCTGCTCACGGCCTCGATGATGAACTCCCTGATCTCGCCGGCCAGCGTCTCGAGCTCACCCAGGCAGAGGCCCTTCAGGTCGTCCGGTGTGTTGACGGCGTCGAGCACCCCCATGGCTACATCACCCTTCCCAGCATCCAGCGGGCGATCTCCCTGAGGATGTCCGTCCCCTGGCCGCCGATGTCTTCCAGGGCCTGCACGGCCTTGGAGGTGGCGTCCCGCGCCCAGGACCGGGCGCCGTCGAGGCCCAGGACCTTCACCACCGTGGCCTTGCTCTGGGCGATGTCCTTGCCCGCGCTCTTGCCCAGGGTCCGGCTGTCCGAGGTCACGTCCAGGATGTCGTCGATGGCCTGGAATGCATGGCCCAGGTGCGTCCCGTACCGTGCCAGTGCCCGGGTGAGCGCGGCGTCCTCGCAGGCCACCCGTGCGCCCGCGTAGAGGCAGTACTCGAAGAGGCGGGAGGTCTTCCTGCTGTAGATGCCCTCGATGGCGTCCAGGGGCACGTCTCGCCCCTCGGCCATGACATCCTCGTGCTCGCCCTGGACCAGGCCGTTTGTGCCGCAGACCTCGGCCAGGGAGGTGCACAGGTCCACCTTGACCCGGTCCGGGTACGGCGCGGTGCAGAGCACGGACAGGGCCTGGAAGATCAGCGCGTCGCCCGCCAGGATGGCCGTGGCCTCGCCGAACCGCCTGTGGCAGGTGGGCCTGCCCCTGCGCAGGTCGTCGTTGTCCAGCGCGGGCAGGTCGTCGTGGATCAGGCTGAAGGTGTGGATCATCTCCACGGCGAGGCCCACAGGCAGGGCATGGGCGGCCCCGCCGCCTGCCGCCTCGCAGGCGAGCATGGCAAGCACGGGCCTGATCCGCTTCCCCCCGGCCTGCAGGCTGTAGGAAAAGGCCTCGAAGATCCCGGATGCGGTGCAGGTCTCACCCAGGTACCTGTCCAGGTATGCGTCGAAGAGGGCCTTTCTGGCTGTGATCACTTCACTGATATCCACGCGAGCCATCCCTTTTTCAGGCATACCACGGGCACGGACAATCTTCAACCGGGGAACAAGGCGCTCGCTTGTGCCCGGCCCGTGGGTCACGGGCCGGTCCCGGCGTCCGGTGCCGAGAGCTCACGGTAGATCTTGAGGATGGTGTTCACGTAGATGTCGCTGTGGTTGTAGATCCACAGGGCCTGGCGGTTCCTCTTCTCGTCGCCGTCTTCCCTCCAGCCGGATTTTTTCAGGAACCCCGCGATGCTCGCCAGGGCATCGGGCATGGAGAAGGGGTCCTTCCTGCCGTCTCCGTTCCCGTCTTCCCCGTAGTTCCTGAAGGTGGACGGGATGAACTGGGCCGGGCCCAGTGCCCCGGACACGGACCCCATGATCTCGTGCGGGTCGAGCCCGAGCTCATCGGCCAGGACGATGAGCTGGTACAGCTCGCCGGATGCCCACCTGGCCTTGGCAGTGGCCGTCTTCAGGGTCTGCTCGTCGTCGAGGAGCTCGCAGAGCCCCGGGTAGTGCTCCCTGAGTCCCTCCACGAAGGCCCTGTCCTGCACGAGGGCCATGTTGGAGAACACCCGCATGGCCCGGTACCGCATGGGGTAGGTGCCGAGCCGGGACTCGATGATGAGGACGGCCGTGACGATCCGGGGGGAGGTGCCGTAGCGTTCTTCAATCGCCCGGAACTGCTGCTCGTTCTCCCGGATGAAGGCCCTCCCCCTGGGTATGAACGCGGGGTCGTAGGTCATGATGCCCGGGGTTATGGCCGAGTCCTTGGGCGGGGCGATCCGGAGGTTCTTCAGGATGAACCCGGGATCGATGACGAGCCGGGGGTCACCGATGAGGGCGCGGGCCCGGCCCTCCTCCACGCCCTTGTCCACCAGAACCCGGACGAGGTAGTCCCGGGCAATGGTTTCCGGGAGCCCCGTCTTCTGGACGGGAGGGGGTGCGACCTGCACGGGCACGACGGTCTGTTCGGCAGGAACGGGTTCTCGTGAGACTGCCTCTGTGCGGGAGCATGCCCCCGTGCAGAGCAGGGCCGCAATCATGATGCAGACGGGGATCCGGTGGCTCATGGGCACTGGATAGTATACCCGGCACATCCGATGCACAAGCGCTTTTCTCCATTCTTGACTTGTGTGCAGGCGCAGCATACAACCACGCCATGAAGAGGATCCTCATCGCCAACCGGGGCGAGGTCGTGCAGCGGATCATCCGCACCGCCCGCGAGCTCGGCCTGGAGACCATCGTGGTCTACTCCGAGGCGGACGCCGCCATGGAGTACCTGGCACTGGCGGACGAGGCGGTGAAGATCGGTCCGGAGCAGTCGTCCCGGAGCTACCTCAACATCGATGCCATCATCTCCGCGGCCATCGCCTGGAAGGCCAACGCCATCCACCCGGGCTACGGGTTCCTCTCCGAGAACCCCCAGTTCGCCGCCGTGTGCGAGGAGAACGGCATCGAGTTCATCGGGCCTGCGAGCGCCACGCTGCGGACCATCGGCAACAAGTCGCGCACCAAGGAGGTGGCCAGGTCCCTGAACATCCCCACCATCCCCGGCTCCTACGGCGTGGTGAGCGATGTGGCACAGACCATCGTCCTGGCCAGGGACCTCGGGTTCCCCGTGATTCTCAAGTCGCTCTACGGCGGGGGAGGCAGGGGCATGAAGGTGGCCTACACCGAGGACCACCTGCGCTCCCACTTCGCCAGCGTGAGCAGCGAGGCGAGCGCCGCCTTCGGACGCAACGAGGTGTACATCGAGCACTACATCGAGTCGCCGCGCCATCTGGAGGTGCAGGTGCTCGCCGACTCCTACGGTACCATCCGCATCCTCAGCGACCGCGAATGCTCCATCCAGCGCCGCCACCAGAAGATCATCGAGGAGGCCCCCATCCCCAACATCGACGCTGAGGTCAGGACGAGCCTGTGGGAGTGGTCCACCCAGATCATCCGTGCCATCGGATTCAGGGGGCTCGGCACGGTGGAGTTCCTCATGGACCAGGCAGGCGAGATCTATTTCCTCGAGATCAACGGCAGGCTGCAGGTGGAGCACCCGGTCACCGAGATGATCACCGGCATCGACATGATCCGCGAGCAGATCATGGTGGCCGCCGGCGCCCGCATCAGCCAGGACCCCGTCCCGACCGCGGGACACGCCATCGAGTGCCGCATCAACGCGGAGAATCCCTCCAAGAACTTCATGCCCACCACCGGGACCATCAGCAGGCTCCGGCTGCCCGGCGGCCCGGGCACCAGGGTGGATACCCACCTCTTCCCGGGGTGCATCGTCACCCCCTTCTACGACCCGCTGCTCGTGAAGCTCATCGCCCACCATGCCACCCGGGACGCGGCCCTGCGGCGCATGGGCAGGATGCTCGACGAGACCGTCATCGAGGGACTCACCACCAACCAGGACCTGCTCGTGAAGCTGCTCGGCCACGAGCGGTTCCTTGCCGGCAACGGGGACACCTCCCTGGTGATGCAGCTCCTGGGCACGTAACCCCGCCGGGTCACGCAGGGGAAAAGGCCTTCGTGATCTCGTCCGAGGCGAAACGGGGCAGGGGTCCTGGCTGCCCTTCCCGGTACAGCACCAGGTCCGGGGCTTCGGTCATGGTGCCGATGACGGAGCCGGGGATGCCCGCCTGGCCCCATGCCTCGAGGATGGCCTCGACGCGCCCCGGATCGCAGCACACGATGAGCGAGCCAGATGCCAGGGCGCCCAGGGGGTCCATGGAGAAGGCGGGAAGCACCCGCGATGCCAGGTCGATGAGGGGGATGCGCTCCAGGTGCACCTCGAGGCCGCAGCCCGACGCCAGGGCGATCTCGGCGAGCCCGGTGGCCAGGCCGCCCTCGGTGGGGTCGTGCATGGCCGTCACCCCGCCGCAGCTGAGCGCCGCCAGCGCGTCCCTCCTCACGCTGATGCCCGGGTCGTAGATGAGGTTCCTGGCCCGTTCCAGGGTCTGGGCGTCCAGGTCGAGCCGGTCCGGGAACTCCCGGGCCAGCAGGGCCGTGGCCTCCAGGGGCACGCCCTTGCTCAGGAGGATGGCGTCGCCCGGCCGGGCGCCGGACGACCGGATGATGCCGTGCTGGGACAGGCTGCCCACCATGAAACCCACCGCGATGATCCGGTCGATGCCGTGGGTGATCTCGGTGTGGCCCCCCACCAGGGTGACCTGGTTCTTTTCGCAGGCCTGCAGGAGGGAGTGGAACAGCGCCTGGGCGCCCTCGGCCGTGGTGGTGCCGGGCGGGAGGAGGAAGGTCACCAGGAGGTATTCCGGGATGCCTCCCATGCAGGCGATGTCGTTGGCATTGATGGTGACGAGGTACCAGGCGATGTCATCGGCGGCAAAGGTGATGGGGTCGGTCTTGAAGACGAGCGTGACCTCTCCGAAGCGGATCACCGCGGCGTCCTCGCCGATGCCGGGCCCCACCACCACGTCCGGGTTGTCCCGGGGGAGCTCCCTGAGGAACTGCCTGAGCAGGGGCATGGGCAGCTTGCCCAGGGGCAGCACGTCACCCGCCATGGGAGGGCTCGCTTTCGATGTAGGCGTATGCGCTGTGGTTGTGGATGCTCTCGATGTTCTCCGCCTCCACCGAGAACCAGGAGAACTCGCTGTGCGTGCTCAACAGCGCCGCAGCCTGCCTCACCACGTCCTCCACGAACTTGGGGTTGGCGTATGCGGCCTCGGTGACGTACTTCTCGTCGGGCCGCTTGAGCACCGGGTAGACCGGGCTGGACCCGCACCGCTCGATGAGCTCGATGAGGTCCTCGATCCAGAAGAACCGCTCGTAGCGGACCTTCACGGACACGATGCCCCGCTGGTTGTGGGCCCCGAACTCGCTGATCTCCCTGGAGCACGGGCACAGGGTCTGCACCGGCACCTGCACGCCCACCGTGAACTCACGCCGGGAGCCCACCATGCCCATGAGGGTGCAGCGGTACTCCATGAGGCCCACCGAGCCCGTGACCGGTGCCTGCTTCTCCATGAAGTAGGGGAACTCGATCTCCATGTGGGCGTTCTTGGCCTCCAGGGTCCGCTTGATCTCGTTGAGGATGTGCTCGAAGTTCTTGATGTGGATCTCTTCTCTGTACTCGTTCAGGACCTCGATGAACCGGCTCATGTGGGTGCCCTTGAACTCCCTTGGCAGGTCCACGTAGAGGTTGATGGAGGCCACGGTGTGCTGGGTGCCCCGCTTCCGGTCCGAGACCACGATGGGGTAGCTGATGCCCTTGACCCCCACCTTCTCGATGGACAGGGGGTTGTCGGGCCTGAGTTTCTGCACGTCCTTCATGGCAATCCTATGGCGTATAGGTCACGCAGCAGGCGTCGTTCTCCCACACGGTGACCTCGCTGATCCGCGCCCTCCCCTGCATGGACCCGGACAGGGCCTCGTAGATGTGCCGGGCGATGTTCTCAGCGGAGGGGTTGACGGTCCCGAAGGGCTCCAGGTCGTTCAGGTACGCGTGGTCCAAAGTGTCCAGGACCCCCTTCAGGAGCCCCTTGAGGTCGCGGAAGTCCATGACGATGCCCACCTCATCCAGCCCGGGCGCCTCCACGGCGAGCTCCACCTTGTAGTTGTGGCCGTGGAGCCGCTCGCAGTCGCCCCGGTATCCCCTGAGGCTGTGGGCCGCGCTGAAGCTCTGAACAACCTTAGCCCTGAACATGGCACGACCATAATACAACCCTTGCTTGTCTGCAAGACTCACCTTGGGAGCGCCCGGGTGAATGCCCTTGTAAGAGAGCGGGATTTGGTATATCCCTACAGCATTCAGGAGGAAAGGGGCCTGAAGGGCCCACAGACATGCCGACCATCGAATTCGCAGACACGCACATCCTGAGACAGCTCGCGGGCGACAGCTGTTCCCACCTGAAAATCCTCGAAGAGTCCACCAATGTCAGGTGCTCGCTCAAGGGCAACACCATTGAGATCTCTGGCGAGAGCTTCGACGTGGAGCTCGCCGAGCACGCGCTGAAGGATCTCTACCGGATCATCAAGGGCGGGTTCCCCGTGTACCCGGACGACGTGTGGTATGCGGTGCGCATGATCGCCAAGGACCGCAACGTGGATCTGGAGGACGTGTTCAAGGACAGCATCTACATCTCGTCCACCAAGAAGATCATCGTGCCCAAGAGCCTCCAGCAGAAGCGCTACATCGACGCCATGCGCGTGGACGACATCCTCTTCGGCATCGGGCCTGCGGGCACGGGCAAGACCTACCTGGCCCTGGCCATGGGCGTGCACTACCTGCTCAAGAAGAAGGTGGAGCGCATCGTGCTCACCCGGCCCGCCGTGGAGGCGGGGGAACGCCTCGGCTTCCTGCCGGGCGACCTGCAGGACAAGGTGAACCCCTACCTGCGGCCGCTCTACGACGCCCTGTACGACATGCTGGAGCGGGACCACGTCCTGCGGCTCATGGCCCGGGACCACATCGAGATCGCACCGTTGGCCTTCATGCGGGGCCGCACGCTGAACGACGCCTTCATCATCCTGGACGAGGCGCAGAACACCACCTCGGAGCAGATGAAGATGTTCCTCACCCGGCTCGGGTTCAACTCCAAGGCAGTCATCACCGGCGACATCACCCAGATCGACCTGCCCCAGGGGGTGAAGTCGGGCCTGGTGGAGGCCTCCCAGATCCTCAAAGGCATCGACGAGCTCGGCTTCGTGTACTTCAGCGAGGACGACGTGGTGCGCCACAAGCTCGTGGCCAGGATCATCCGGGCCTACGAGAAGGGCGGCAGATGAACGTCATCGACATCATGAACGAGCAGCAGGCGCTCGAGGTGGACACCGACCTGGTGGGGCAGTGGACCGTGAAGATCCTCGGCATCCTCGGCAGGACCGATGCGGAACTCTGCGTGGTCCTCGTGGACGACGGGGCCATACGCGAGCTGAACCGGGAGTACCTGGGCCGCGACCGGCCCACCAACGTGATCTCCTTCCCCCAGCAGGAGGGCGAGGGCCCCGGGGGAGACCACCTGGGCGACGTGGTGATCTCGGTGGAGCGGGCCGCCGCGGAGGCGGCCGACGCGGGCATCCAGGCCACGGAGCGCCTCAGGCAGCTCCTCGTGCACGGGATCTGCCACCTGTGCGGCTACAACCACGAGGACGTGCCCGAGGAGACGGCCCGGGTGATGGAGGATGCGGAGCAGCGGATCCTGGCGCTCCTCGACAAGGGGGCCGAGGAGAGAAGCTTCTGTGGAAAAGGACCCTGCACGTGAATTGCTGCTGATGCGAAAAAATAACGTAATAACCAAATGATACAGGTTTCAAGACCTGCGGAAAAAGTGCTTGCCATGCCCCAGACCCTCTGCTATAAGGCACGCCTACGGGGCGTAGCGCAGTCTGGCTAGCGCACCTGCCTTGGGAGCAGGGGGTCGGAGGTTCAAATCCTCTCGCCCCGACCAAGCAGGATGCGTCGTGGGCGCCTGTAGCTCAGTTGGATAGAGCAACGGACTTCTAATCCGTAGGTCAGAGGTTCGAATCCTCTCAGGCGTGCCAGAGAACATATGGTGAGTGTAGCTCAGATGGTAGAGCGCAGGATTGTGGCTCCTGTGGCCGAGGGTTCGATCCCCTTCACTCACCCCACGTTTTGTGATATAGGCGCCCGTAGCTCAGTCGGATAGAGCGTCGGACTTCGAATCCGCAGGTCGGGCGTTCGAGTCGCCCCGGGCGTACCAGATAGAACGGAAGGTATGGACCATTAGCTCAACTGGTAGAGCAACTGACTCTTAATCAGTAGGTCCCAGGTTCGAGCCCTGGATGGTCCACCACGAAATCCGAGGAGCTGACGGCTCCTCGGATTTTTTTATCCCCTGGCGAAGCGGGGGACAGGTCCCCGCTCACAGCTCGCAGATGATCTCGGCGAGCCTGACGGCGTTGTGGCGGATGAACGAGCGCTGCAGCGTGTCCCCGGGCTTTTTCCGGTAGATCTTCCGGTCTATGAGGTCTTCCCCGATGAACCGCACACCCTCTTCACCGGCAAGGTCCCCCGGTTCCACGGGATGCTGGTTCTGCGCGTTGTATGCATGGAACAACTCCTTGTTCGGGGCGGCGGTGTTGTAGATCACGCAGTCGATCCCCCTGGGGTGCATGTACCGGGCAAGGATCTTCTGGTGGTCCACCACGGTGAGGCGGTCGGTGTGCCCGTGGGTGGACATGATGTTGGCCACGTGGATGATCTGCGCCCGCGACTGGAGCAGAGCCTCCCTCATGCCCTGCACGAGGAAGTTGGGGATGATGCTGGTGTACAGGTCCCCCGGGTTGAGGACGATGGTGTCGGCTTCCACGATGGCCTTCCTGGCCCGGGGATTGATCTCGACCTTGGGGACCAGCTCCAGGCGGAACGGGCGGTGGGACAGGGACGTCTTGTTGATGGTGTCCTGCCCGAGGACCTTCTCGCCACTCTCGAAAGAGGCACACAGCGCGGCCTGCTGGAGCGTCACCGGGATGACGCCGTGGGTTATGTTCATCAGGGCGCTCAACGCATCGATGGCCTTCGTCATGCTGCCGGTGTTCTTCTCCAGGGCGGACAGGATGATGTTCCCCAGGCTGTGCCCGGAAAGGAACCCCTCGGAGAAGCGGTATTCGAGCAGTTCCCTGAGCGGGTGGTCGGGTTCGGCCAGAGCGGCCAGGCACTGCCTGACATCACCCGGCGGCAGGACGTTCAGGTCCTTCCGCAGCACCCCCGTGGAGCCGCCGTCGTCGAACATGCCGATGACGGCCGAGATGGCCACGGGGAATGATTTCAAACCCGACAGGACGACGAAACTGCCGGTTCCACCGCCGATGGTGACAATCTTCTTCTTCGACCCGGATCGTACGTTCATTCGATGGCTACAGTCCAGTGCCCTGCAATAACAGCGTGAGAATCCATCCGCACATGCATACCCCTCTGTGGTGCCAAGGATCTTATATTCCCAAAGCCATGACGTCAACACCGTTTCAGAGTCCTTTCGGGCGCTGTGTCCCTGTCCGGCGAGCAGGGCGCCTGCGAAGGATTTCGCGCTTGCCTCGGCATGAGGAGGGGTAGTATGCATGTGGTTCTCACATTCACATGCCCGGCACATCGGAGCCGGGCGCGGGGAGGGATCGCATGCGGGTACTGGTGGTAGGCTCGGGCGGCAGGGAGCACGCGCTGTGCTGGAAGATCGGCCAGAGCACCCTGGTGGGCGAGGTCTTCTGCGCGCCGGGAAACGGCGGCATCGCCACCGACGCGGTGTGCATCGACATCGGCGCGGACGACATCGCGGGCCTGCTTCGCTTTGCCCGCGACAATTCCTTTGACCTCACCGTGGTGGGTCCCGAGGCGCCGCTGGCTTCCGGCATCGTGGACGCCTTCAAGGCCGAGGGCCTGGCCGTGTTCGGCCCGGACCGCTCGGGAGCCATGCTGGAGGGATCCAAGGCCTTTGCCAAGGCCGTGATGAAGGACTGCTCCATCCCCACGGCCGGATTCGAGGTGTTCACCGATGCGGATGCCGCAAAGGCCCATATCGCGAACGCGCCCGGCGGCGTGGTGGTCAAGGCCGACGGACTGGCGGCGGGCAAGGGCGTGCTCGTGTGCCCGTCGAAGGACGAGGCCCTGGCCGCCATCGACGAGGTCATGGTGAGAAAGGCCTTCGGCGCAGCCGGCGACAAGGTGGTGGTGGAGGAGCTCCTCACGGGCGAGGAGGCGTCCTTCATCGCGGTGTGCGACGGCGAGAATGTGCTGCCCTTCGCGTCGTCCCAGGACCACAAGCGGGTCTTCGACCACGACGAGGGACCCAACACCGGCGGCATGGGGGCATACTCGCCCGCGGCCGTGGTGGACGAGGCCCTGGCCGGCCAGGTCATGGAGCGGGTGCTGAACCCCCTGGTGCACGGTCTGAAAAAGCAGGGCATCGTCTATAAGGGAATCATCTATGCAGGGCTCATGATCACGGAAGCAGGGCCGTCCGTGCTCGAGTTCAACGTGCGCATGGGCGACCCCGAGACCCAGCCGCTCCTCATGCGGTGCGCGGGAGACATCGTGCCCGTGCTGCTGGAGACGGCCAACGGCGGGAGCATCAGGGATCTCTCCCTCGACTGGGTCGCCAGCCCGGCCGTGTGCGTGGTCATGGCCTCCGGCGGGTACCCGGGCCCCATCGAGAAGGGCAGGGTGATCACCGGCATCGCGGATGCGGATGCGCTGGAAGGCGTCAAGGTGTTCCACGCGGGCACCAGGCTCCAGGGCAGCGACTTCGTCACCGCGGGCGGCAGGGTGCTGGGCGTGACCGCCGTGGCCGGCGGCCTGAAGCAGGCCATCGACCAGGCCTACAAAGCGGTCTCGCTGATCTCCTTCGAGGGCGCGCACTACAGGAAAGACATCGGCCACAGGGCCTTGAAGAGGTTGTCATGAAAGTAGCCATTCTCATGGGAAGCAAGTCGGACCTCACCGTCATGGAGGAGGCCTCTGCGGTCCTCAATCAGTTCGGCGTGCAGCACGAGATGCGCATCATGTCCGCGCACCGGACTCCCGAGGAGGTCATGGCCTTCACGAAGGCCGCCCGCGACAACGGGTTCTCCGTGATCATCGCGGGCGCGGGCATGGCCGCGCACCTGGCAGGTGTCATCGCGGCGCACACCACCCTGCCCGTCATCGCCGTGCCCATCGCCTCGTCGCCGCTGAACGGCATGGACTCGCTGCTGGCCATGGTGCAGATGCCCCCGGGCATCCCGGTGGCCACGGTGAGCATCGGCAAGCCCGGCGCGAAGAACGCTGCCCTGCTGGCCATCGAGATGCTCTCGCTCGCCAGCGAGGTCCTGCGCGGCAAGCTCGACCAGTACCGCTCCGACATGCGCAGGACAGTGCTCGAGGAAGACGCCGGCATCCGGAACGTCTGAGCATGCTCGTCACCGCGGATGTCACGGCCGTTGCACAGCTCCTGCTGTCGCGGCCCGGCTGCGTCTGCGCATACCCCACCGAGACCTTCTACGGCCTGGGCGCCCGCATCGACGACGCGGCCGCCCTGAACCGCATCATCGCAGCAAAGGGCAGGGACGCGCTCAAGGGCATGATCGTGCTGGTGTCAGACATGGCCGTGGCCGCGACACTCGCCCGTATGGACCGGAAGCAGAAAGACCTTCTGGAGAGGCTCTGGCCGGCTCCGGTGAGCGTGGTGCTGCGGGCGGCCAGGGCGCTGGACCCGCTGCTGGCGCCTGATGGCAGGGTGGCGGTCCGCATCTCGCCCCACGGCATGGCAGCAAAACTCGTGCAGCAGGCGGGGCCCGTCACCTCCACCTCTGCCAACCGCACCGGCGAGCCGCCGGCGCGGAGCGCGGAGGATGTTGCACGTCAGGACCTGGACATCGACGCCGTCCTGGACGGCGGCAGGACCCCTGGCGGGAAACCCTCCACCCTCGTGGACCTCACGGTCTGGCCGCCCGTGTGCCTGCGGGAAGGGGCGGTTTCCTTTCAGGAGATCCTCGGTCTCACCTCCTGAACCTAAGCCCGTCACTCCCCCCTGAACGCGGGCCTGCGCTTCTCGAGGATCGCGGCGATGCCCTCCCGGGCGTCCGCGGTGCGGCCGGCGCGCATGATGCCCAGGCGCTCCTGCTCCAGCTGGGCTTCCAGCAGGCCGAGCAGGGCACGGTTCAGGTTGTCCTTGGCGACGGCAAAGGCGACAAGCGGCCCTGCGGCGAGGCGCTGCGCCTTTTCCCTGACCGTGTTCTCGAGTTCCGCGTCATCGGCCACCTCGTTCACCAGGCCGATCTCATATGCCTTCTTCGCATCCATCATGGGGTCTGAAAAGACGAGCTCGGACGCCCGGCCGAACCCGATGAGGAGCGGCACGGTGAGCCCCCAGGCGCCGTCCGGGGTGAGGCCCGCCGAGGTGTAGGCCTGGCGGAACACGGCCGATGCGGAACAGATCCGCAGGTCGCAGGCGGCTGCCAGGGACAGGCCAGCTCCCATGCAGATGCCGTTCACCATGGCGATGACGGGCTTCCCCAAGCGGCGGATGCCGGAGATCAGCGGGTCGAAGTCCTTGGTCATTTCCCGGGTGGCATCCCCGATGTCAGGGGAGCCCCGGAAGGCTGCCAGGTCGCCGCCCGCGCAGAAGGCCTTTCCCGTGCCCGTGATGACGAGCACCTTCACGGCCGCATCGTCCCAGCAGACCTCCAGGGCCCGGAGCAGGTCCTTCGTGAGCTGGAAGTTGAGCGTGTTCATCTCTTTTGGCCGGTTCATGCGGATGAACGCTGTGTCTTCGGACTGTTCGAGCAGCACGGTCTCGAGTTCCATGGAAACCCCCTTCATGAAAGGAAATGCACCACATGACCATTATCCATGAACATCACCCGCACACAAGGCAAACCTTGGCGATGCCGCCATGTGCATGCGGACTTGTGTTCAGGAGCAATTCACCGTATCATGTCTCCATCACAAACAAAGGAGCAGGCATGGCCAGGACGGTGTATCTGAATGAAGAGGACTGTATCGGGTGCGGCATGTGCCAGGACATCTGCCCCGAGGTGTTCAGGCTGAACGAGGACAGGAACGTGGCCGAGGTCATCAAGCCCGAGGGCGGGCCAGAGAACCTCATCGACGAGGCGATTGAATCCTGCCCTGTGGAGTGCATCCACTGGAAGGAGTGAGCAGGGGCCCTATTCCTGAGGATCAGCGGGTACAGCCTGGTGCTGGTGACCATGACCTTTCTCGGGCTCTACGGCGGGACGGAACTGGACAAGGCCCTGAACATGTCGCCGAACTTCACGCTGGTGGGCCTCGTGGCCGGGGTCGAGCTGGGCTTCAAGGGGTTCATCGAGGAGGTTCTCATCGAACGGAAGGCCCGGAACCGGTAGGAAAGGCAGCCAGCGCCTCCTCAGAGGCGCTTACCCCCGAACGATCCATCATTGGACCACGGCCTGAAGAGGCCGTGGTTTTTATCCAGAAATCCCTGGGACAGAATCCGACGTACGGACAGAAAATACGATGATTGAAAATAGCATGAAAGGCGTGTAACGGATTCAGGGGAAATCAATTGGTGATTCAAAGGGAAGACGCCATGCTGGAAAAGGCCATCGCCATCGCGGTGCAGGCCCACGCAGGCCAGACCGACAAGGCGGGCATGCCCTACATCCTCCACCCCTTGCGGGTCATGATGAAGATGACAAGCGTCACGGAGATGATCGTGGCCGTGCTCCATGATGTGGTGGAGGATTCGGAATGGACCATCGAGCAACTCAGGGCAGAGGGATTCGCCGAGGACGTGCTCGCCGCCCTCGACCTCCTGACCAAGCGCACGGGCGAGGTCTACGAGGCGTTCATCCAGAGGGCAAAGGCGCACCCGCTCTCGTGCGCGGTGAAGCTCGCCGACCTGGAGGACAACATGAACGCGAAGCGGCTGCGGAACGTCACCGAGGAGGACCGGGAAAGGCTGGAGAAGTACCGGCGGGCGTGGAAGGATCTGAATGGTTCATAAACCCCCTGGGCTGACAGCGAGGAACCCATGAAATCATACCGCAGGGAGCTCTGGTTCAACACGGGAAAGCGCGTGGAGTTCATCAACATCACTCCAGAGGTCAACCGATGCCTCAAAGAGAGCGGCATCACCGAGGGGCTCGTGCTCGTGAACGCCATGCACATCACGGCCTCGGTGTTCATCAACGACGATGAATCCGGGTTGCACCGCGACTTCGAGAAATGGCTCGAAACGCTTGCGCCCCATGCGCCCGTATCCCGGTACGAGCACAACGTGGGCGAGGACAACGCCGACGGTCATCTCAAGCGCCAGGTCATGGGACGGGAGGTGGTCGTGGCCGTCACCGCGGGGAAGCTCGACTTCGGGCCCTGGGAGCAGATCTTCTACGGCGAGTTCGACGGCCGCAGGAAGAAGCGGGTGCTCGTGAAGATCATCGGCGAGTGACTTTCCGCGCCGTGAGGGCTTGCGCGTGCCGGGCCCGGTTCAGTCCCTCCGGGTGAGGTCCATCTCCCACGAGGACACGCGCATGCCCTCGTGGAGCATGATGCCGCGGTTCTCGTAGGCGTCGGTCGAGACCTGCCTGAGGTACTCCATGCCCGAGTACGAGCCATCGTCCGAGCAGAAGGCCGACAAGATGGAGTCGCCCACGATGGAGAAGATGCCATAGAGCACGCCGATGGCCGGGTTGGTGGACTTCCAGGTGGTGGTGAGCGAACCTTTCGCCAGGGGCACGATCTCGTAGCGGTTGGTCATCACCGAGGTGGTGTCGCCCTGTACCGTCATGGAGCCCTCGTTCAGCCAGAGGTCGCCCAGGTGGGTGATGGTGAGCTCGGCCTCGGCGGATGCGGTGACGCCTTCCTCGTCGGTGTACACGCCGCTGGCGCTCCACCTTCCCTGGGTCAACAGGAACGTGTGCTTCATGCAGACCTCC
>CAZNGL010000031.1:0-25134 GCA_964572405.1 uncultured Bacteriovoracaceae bacterium | reverse complement strand
CTGCCGGACGCGTGGGAGGTCCGCTACGGGCTCGACCCGCTGGAGGGCGACGGAACAGACGGCGCGTCCGGAGACTTCGACGGCGACGGGTGGTCGAACCTCAGCGAGTACCGCGCAGGGACCGACCCGTCCAGCACCGCCTCGCCGCTGCCCACCCCGCCCCGGGTGGCAGCGGTCCACCCCCACGACGGCGCAGGGGTGAGCGATGCGGTGCGCATCCCCGTCGATGCATCCTTTGCCGTCATGCTCACCGACGAGGAAGGTATCGACCTCACGGACCCGGAGAGCGTCATCCTCACCATCGACGACGGGGTGAACAGCCCCTACGACGTGACCCTGGAAGACACCGGCGTGCTCAGGGTCGTGAAGACCTCCGCCGATGCCGACACCCATGCCCGGAGCCTCTGGCTGGTCTATGACCGGTCCTGCGAGGAGGACCTGGGGGACTACGCCTTCTCGCAGACCGTTCTCATCACGGTCCAGGCAAAAGACCGCATGGACTACTGGATGCGGGAACAGACCTACTCCTTCAGGGTGGAATCGGAACAGGACCACCGGGAGGCCCTGCTGGCCTCACCCGCAACGGCCCCGCTCCCGCCGGGTGACCCGGCCCTGGACGGCGAATACGATACGGGCATCCGGGTGACCACCGGGCCGCTTACAGGAGCCGTGGTGGCCTACGCAGGGTCCGAGCCGGTGAGCCCCCGAATAGGACCGTCGGACGAGATCCCCCTGCTCGACATCACGGGGATCCTTGCCGTGGGCGAGGTGCTCAACCTCCAGCCGCCCACCGTGTTCAGCACCCCGGTGAGGGTCTTCGTCCCCTGCAGGGGGTACTCGGACCTCACCCGGGTGGGCATCTACTTGCACGACGGCTCCCGGTGGGTACTCGCCAGCGACGGCCAGGGCGTGGTGCAGCCCGGGGCTGCGGGCTGGATGGTGGAGGGCTCCCGGGTGGACCATCCGGACCTGTCGCCGCCCGCCATCGAGGTCTCCCTGTACCACTTCTCGGCACTCCAGGCCGGCTCCGCCGACGAACCGGACGTGATGTCCACATCCTCCGGCGGGGGCGGCGGGGGAGGCTGCTTCATCGGGACCGTGCTGGGCCGCTGAACGCCGGAGCTGCGGCGGCACCGCCCCCTCAGGCAAGGATCTCCCTCAGCTCCTCTTCGATGTAGCGGAGACGGTCGATCTCGTCGTCCGTGATGCGCGCCAGGTTGGCCTCCTTCTGGATTCGCACCCGCAGGGCATCGATCTGTCTCTGGACATCGGCGTACACGGTCATCATGTCGGCCTTCAGGTCGGCCGGCGCCTCCTCCCGGACCGGCGTTTCGACGGAGAACTCCCTCGCCTTGAGGATGAGCCGCTCCCTCCAGCCGGGCACGTGCGCGGACAGTCCCGTCCTTTCGGTGACGAGCCTGGCGAACTCCCCGCTCACGTCGGGTTCCCCGTGCACCACGAAGACTCGTGGCCCTGACTCGGTGAAGTTGCCCACCCACTTCAGGAGATCGCCCTGGTCCGCATGGGCGGAGAAGCCGCCGATGGTGAAGACCTTCGCCCTGACCGCCACGTCCTCGCCGAAGATCCTGACCGATGCCGCACCCTCGACGATCTTCCTCCCCGTTGACCCGTTCGCCTGGTACCCCACGATCACGATGCTCGCCCCTTCCCGCCAGAGGTTGTGCTTGAGGTGATGCTTGATGCGGCCGGCCGTGCACATGCCGTTCCCCGCGATCACTATGGCAGGGCCACGGCGCTCGTTGATGGCGATGGATTCGGAGGTTGACTCGCTGTATCTCAGACCCGGCAGCTCGAAGGGGTCATGGCCGCTGTTCACCATGTCCATGGTGTCGTCATCGTAGTGCTTCATGTTCTTCTTGAAGATATCGGTGGCCTTGATGGCCAGCGGGCTGTCGATATAGACCGGCATGTCGGGAAGGCTGCCCTGGCGGTGGAACTCCCGCAGGAGATAGAGGACCTCCTGGGTACGCTCCACGGCAAAGGCCGGTATGATGACCTTCTCCTGATTGGTATAGGCGCGGGTTATTGCCCCGAGCAGCTCTTCCCTGCTCTCCTGCGCCGACCTGTGCAGCCGGTTGCCGTAGGTCGATTCCACGAAGACATAATCCGCGGTGAAGATTTCAGCGGGGTCCTTGAGGATGAGCTGGCCGGACCTTCCGAGATCGCCCGAGAACACGATCTTGATGTCGCGGTCATCCTCTTTGATCCACAGCTCCACGATCGCTGAGCCAAGGATATGCCCGGCATTCCTGAACCGGACCCGTACGCCGTCCTCAACATCGATGATCTCGTCAGCCTCTATGGGCACGAGGAGCTTCAGACTCTCCTGTGCGTCTTCCATGGTATACAGCGGGCTGATCTCCGCCTTCGCCCGGCGCCTGTTCTTCCGCGACTGCCACTGGGCCTCGGTCTCCTGTATGTGGGCCGCATCCTGCAGCATGATCTCGCAGAGCTGGACAGTGGGTCCGGTGGTGAGAATGCGCCCCCTGAACCCGTCCCTGACGAGTTTCGGAATGCGGCCGCTGTGGTCGATATGGGCGTGGGTGAGGAACAGGGCGCTGATCTGCCCGGGGTCGAAGTCCCACTCCCGCCAGTTGCGCAACTCCATCTTCTTTCCGCCCTGGAACATGCCGCAGTCCACAAGGAATTTCCTGCCTGAGGTGGTCTCCACAAGGAAGTTCGAGCCCGTCACCGTCCCTGCTGCACCAAGACACGTCACCTTCACCATGGCACACTCCCTTCCGGCTGCAATCGATCGAGTCCCTATATATACGACGATTGGTCGAATCCACAAGTATTTGAGGGCAATACCACATCCCGGAGACACGAGGAAGCTGCACAATGCACTGCCGCACATGGGTGTTGACAGCCTTCAGCCTATACGTTTACATCTGCAGGGTGCTGCCCGAGTGGCGGAATTGGCAGACGCAAGGGACTTAAAATCCCTCGGAGCTCGCTCCATACCGGTTCAAGTCCGGTCTCGGGCACTCGTTTCCAGGAGACCATCCCACATGGAGACCCTGTCCGTCAGGATCCGCACGGCTTCGGCCCAGGACTCGGACCTCCTGGCATCCCTGATCCGCACCGCCTTTTACACCGTGGCCCGGCGCTTCGGCATCACGCCGGAGAACGCACCCGGGCACCCGTCCAACTGCACCTCGGAATGGGTGTCCAGGGACATGGAGAGGGGTGTGACCTACTACGTCCTGGAACACGACGGCATGCCTGTCGGCTGTGCGGCCATCGAGGAGGCACCGGGGAGCATCTGCTACCTCGAGCGGCTGGCCGTGCTGCCCGCCCACAGGAACAAGGGCTTCGGCAGGGCCCTGGTGAACAACGTCGTCCTCAAGGCGAAGACCCTGGGCGCGCGCGAGCTCGGCATCGGCATCATCGATGCCCACACCGAGCTCAAGGAGTGGTACCGGCGGCTCGGCTTCGTGGAGATACGGACTAGGGAACCACGCCACCTGCCTTTCCGGGTGTGCCTCCTGCGGCTTCCCCTCGCAGGTCCCGACGGTTGACACCCGGGCGGAAAGCGGACTATCGTGAAGGAAAAACGAGGAGGTCCGCCCTGATGATATCCCTGATGAGAAACCGGATGCTGGCAACCTGCATCACCGCATACCTGATCCTGTTCATCACCTCGCCCGCCTTTGCGGGCATGATCCCCTCCCTGGGCTCGGACGGGATGACCGCCGCCGAGACGGCCAGAGAGATGGAGACGATCCAGCGGGCCCTGGAGACCAAGATGGTCCAGGAGAAACTCGCGGCCCACGGTCTCACCGCAGAGGAGGTCTCTGCAAAGCTCCCCTCCATGACCCCGGAGCAGATCCACCTGCTGGCCCAGGCATCCGACGACGTGCTGGCGGGCGGCGACGGGCTGGGCGTGATCATCGCCCTGCTGGTCATCGTCATCCTGGTCATCGTCATCCTGAAGCTCCTGAACAAGGAGATCATCATCCGGATGGGCGGTCTTGAAGACCCTGCTTGCCCTGCTGCTGTGCATATCGGCTGACCCCGGGACCTTCGAGGTCCCGGGCGTCCCGTTCGTGAGGCAGGAGTCGCACTGGTGCGGTCCTGCATCCCTGGCATCGGTGCTCGTCTACTACGGGTGCCCCGATGGCCAGCAGACCATCGCGAAGGTGGTGTACACGGACAAGCTCAAGGGCGCCCTCATCACCGACCTGGAGAACTACGCGGTTTCCCGCGGCTTTCAGACAAGGCTCGGCCAGGGTACGGCCGAAGAGGTGAAGGCATGCCTGCACCAGGGGCGTCCGGTCATCGTGCTGGTGGACCTGGGGTTCTGGTTCCTGTCGCAGCCCCACTACCTCGTGATCACCGGCTACAACGACACGGGCTTCATCGCCCACACGGGGTACGAAGAGGCAAAGACCTTCCCCTATGGAGAGTTCGAACGGATATGGGCGAAAAAGGGCTCGGTCTATCTCCTCGTCTGGCGCTGACGGCCGTCCTGCTGGCCCTTGCCGCCTGCTCCATGCCCCGGGTGGTGGTCCTGGACGACCCCCTGAGCGCCCGGGAGCATGTGGACCTGGGCCTGAGCTACGAGGCGCAGGGCCGGCTCGACCTGGCCCGGAGGGAATACCTGAAGGCCGCAGCCGGACAGGGCGACTGGGCCACCCCCCATTTCAACCTGGGCAACATCGCACACCGGGAGAGGGACCTCGCGGCAGCCGAGTCGCACTTCAGGAAGGCCTACACCCTGGAGGCGGACAATCCTGACATCATGAACAACCTGGCCGTCGTACTGCACGAGCTCGGCAGGGATGCAGAGGCACGCGACCTCGTGGTCAGGGCGCTGGCCATAAGGGACAGGGAAGAATACCGAGACACGCTGCGCGCCATAGACCACTGCGGTGCTGCGGGGGATTCTGCACCGTGATCGGGGCCATTGCGGGGGACATCATCGGGTCGGTCTACGAGCGGCACCGCATCAAGACCAAGGACTTCCCCCTGTTCTGTGCAGGGTCCCGCTTCACCGACGACACGGTGCTCACCGTGGCCCTTGCCGAGGCCATCCTCACCGGCAGGGACTACGGCGTGCTCATGCGGGAGTATTTCCGCAGCTACCCCGGGGCGGGCTACGGGGGCATGTTCCGCAGCTGGGCCCTCGATCCGGATGCCGGACCATACAACAGCTTCGGAAACGGATCCGCCATGAGGATCAGCCCGGTGGGATTCGCATACGGCACCCTGGAGGAGGTCATGGACATGACCCGGCGCTTCACCGAGACGACCCACAACCACCCCGAGGGGGTCAGGGGCGCCCAGGCGACCGCTGCGGCCGTATTCCTCGCCCGGACCGGCAGCACGAAAGAGCAGATCAGGCGTCACATCACGGCGACCTTTGCCTACGACCTGGACCGGACCCTGGACGAGATCCGGCCCCGGTACCGGTTCGACGTGACCTGCCAGGGGAGCGTGCCCGAGGCCATCACCGCGTTTCTGGAATCGTCGGACTACGAGGATGCCGTGCGCAACGCCGTCTCCCTGGGCGGGGACAGCGACACCCAGGCATGCATCACGGGCGGCATCGCCGAGGCCTTCTACGGCGGTGTCCCGGAATATATCGGCAAAGCGGCCCTTGCGCTCCTCGACGACCGCCTGAGGTCCGTCACGCTCGGGTTCATGGAACGGTTCGTCACGAACCGGCACGAATGAACGACCGCACGGTCCTTCCCAGGGATTTCCGCCTGCACGGTTGTCATCGAGCCGGCTTGACTGTATACTTACCCCATACGATCCATCCCATGGATATCCGATCCAAGGAGGTGACTCGATGGGCATGTTCAAGGAGTTCAAGGAATTCGCGGTAAAGGGCAATGTGGTGGACATGGCGGTGGGCATCATCATCGGCGCCGCGTTCGGCAAGATCGTCTCGTCGGTGGTGGCCGACGTGATCATGCCGCCCATCGGGGTGTTGCTGGGCGGCGTGGATTTCAGCGACCTGGCCATCGTGCTGAAGGCGGCCGCGGACCAGGCCCCTGCGGTCACCCTGAACTACGGCAAGTTCATCCAGACCATCATCGACTTCGTCATCATCGCACTGGCCATCTTCATCCTGGTCAAGGGGATCAACACGCTCAAGCGGAAAGAGGAAGAGGCCCCTGCGGAGCCGCCCAGGCAGGAGGTCCTGCTCACCGAGATCAGGGACCTGCTGAAACAGCAGAAGAAGTAAGACGGTGCGACCGAGCGCATCTTGATGATCATCAAGCTCGCATACTGGCACTGGCTGGTCTTCGGCATGGCCCTGCTCATCGCGGAGCTGTTCCTGGGAAGCATGACCATCCTGTGGTTCGGGATCTCCGCGTTCGTCATCGGGGGCCTGCTCCTGCTCTTCAGCGACCTGGAGCTGACCTGGCAGCTCTTCATCTGGGCGCTGCTGTCGGGGTGGCTCACCTTCCTGTGGTTCAAGTTCTTCAAACCGCTGATGGCGGACCGCACCAAGGCGGGCATCTCCCGGGAGGCCATGGTGGGCGAGAACGGCCACGTGATCAGCGCGCCCGGGGTGGGCAGGAGGGGCGTGATCCGCTTCCCGAAGCCGCTGCTCGGATCCGACGAGTGGCCGTTCATCTGCGACCAGGCGGTCTCACCGGGAGACCGGGTGGTGGTGAGGGACATTTCGGGCAATACGCTCATAGTCGAGAAAAAGCACTGACCGTACCGGGGAGGTATGTATGGGAGGGATGTTCGTGGTGGCCGTGTTCTTCGTATTCCTCGTCCTGCTCACCATCTTCCTGGGCGTCAGGATCGTGCCCCAGGGGAGCAAACACGTGGTGCAGCGCCTCGGCAAGTACCATGCGACACTGGGGCCCGGGCTCAACTTCATCATCCCCTACATCGACACCGTCGCCTACAAGGTCACCACCAAGGACCTCGTCCTGGACATTCCCTCCCAGGAGGTCATCACCAAGGACAACGCGGTCATCGTGGTGAACGCCGTGGCCTACATCAACATCATCTCCCCGGAGAAGGCGGTGTACGGCGTGGAGGACTACCGCCTCGCCATCCAGAACCTGGTGCAGACATCGCTGCGCTCCATCATCGGCGAGATGAACCTCGACGACGCCCTGTCGTCCCGCGAGAAGATCAAGGCACGGCTCAAGGAGAGCATCTCGGACGACATCGCGGACTGGGGCATCATGCTCAAGACCGTGGAGATCCAGGACATCAGCCCCTCCGAGACCATGCAGAAGGCCATGGAGGAGCAGGCTGCGGCCGAGAGGGCGCGCAGGGCCACGGTGACCAAGGCAGAGGGCGAGAAGGCCGCGGCCATCCTCCAGGCCGAGGGCAGGCTCGAGGCCAGCAAGCTGGACGCCCGCGCCAAGGTGGTAATGGCCGAGGGCGACCAGATCGCCATCACCAAGATCACGGAAGCGGTCCAGGACAGGGAGCTGCCGGTCATGTTCATCCTGGGCGGCAGGTACATCGAGGCCCTGAAGAACTTCTCCGCATCGCAGAACGCGAAGTACGTGGTCCTGCCCGCCGACCTCCCCGCCGCCGTCAAGGGCATGCTCGGGGGCCTGGGGAAGTAGGGACACGGCAGTCAGAGCTCCTCTCTTTTTTCATGCCATGCGGCCACATAGATCGTGAGGGGTATGCCATGAGGCTCAAGCGGATCCTGCTCAAAGACGACCGTCAGCCGTCGCTCGCCATCTTTCATGAGGACGCATGGATCCCCCTCAGACCCGTCTTCGCCCAGGCGGGACGCACTCCCTCCTCCGAGGAGGACCGCCTGTCAACGGACATGGTGGCCCTGCTGCAGACCGGACACGAATTCCGGCACTACCTCGAAGGTCTGGTCCATGCATACGTCTCGTCGCACCCGGGGCAGGCCAGAGTTGTGGACGAGACGCCCCTGCTGCCCTTCGAGCCGAGGTCGTACCGGGACTTCATGCTCTATGAGAGGCACGCCATCGATGCCGCCCGCGGCTACACGAGGCGCTTCATGCCCCTTGCCTACCGGATAGCCTCCCTATACGAGGTCATCACCGGGAGGACCTTCCCGCCCTTCAGACCGAAATCCGTGTGGTATCAGCGGCCCGTCTACTACATGGGAAACCACCTGAATTTCGTCACCGACGGCCACGCGGTGGCCTTTCCGCCCTACAGCAAAACCCTGGACTACGAGCTGGAGCTCGGCTGCCTGATTGTCCACCCCCTGAGAGATGCCACCACCAAGGAGGCACTGGCCGCCATGGGCGGCTTCGCGGTCTTCAACGACTTCAGCGCCAGAGATGTGCAGCTTGCCGAGATGAGGGGCGGACTCGGGCCGGCCAAGGCCAAGCACTTCATCAACGCCGTCTCGTCCGTGGTAGTGTCCGCAGACGAGATCCTCCCGCACGTCGATGCACTGCGGGCAGAGGTGCGGATCAACGGCCGTGTGGTGGTGAAGACCTCCACCGCGGGCATGCACTTCAGCCTGGGCGAGGCAGTGGCCTTCGCGTCGCTGGGCGAGCAGCTCTTTCCCGGCGAGTTCGTGGCAACCGGCACCCTTCCCGGGGGCTGCGGCATGGAAAACGGCTCCTGGCCTCAACGGGGCGACACGGTGGCCCTTGCCATCGAGCGGGTCGGCACCCTGACCAACCCCATCGTGTAGGGGGTGACACCCGGACATCCGGGGACCGGGCTTGATTGTGGAGCGCCTCGCCACTATCATCAGGAAAAGAAGGTTCCATCAGAATTCATATGATCAGGAGGTGACATACCATGGCGGAGAAGAAAAAGGCGATCACCCCGGCAAACCTTGCCAAGGAGTGGGGAGTCGGGCTCAAGGCCGTGAAGGATGCCATCGCGAGCGCCGGCATCGAGCCGGCGTCCACCCGCGGGGCCTGCAGGTATTACACCGAGGCCGACGCAAAGAAGATCAAGGCCTTCCTCAAGAAATAGATCCGCATCGAGCACCCACGGGCCCCGGCCCCCTGCTGCCTGTCGGCCTTCTCGAGGAGGACCGGGGCCGTCGTGTCACACTTTTCAGCCGCACCCCCCTGTGATACCATGCGTGCAATCGCCCTGTGGAGGGTCCGCATGTACTATGCAGCCATTGGCCTGACCGTCGCATCCAACGTTCTCTACCACGTCTTCCAGAAGATCACCCCCGTTGCGGCGAACCCCCTTCTGGCCCTGAGCGTGACCTATGCCACCTCCACCCTGTTCTGTCTGGTGCTCTTCCTTGTGGTGCCCGACCACAGAACCCTCCCGGAGTCCCTGAAGATCATCTCCTGGTCGAGCGCCGCCCTGGGGCTAGCCATCGTGGGGCTCGAACTGGGCTTCCTGCTGGCATACCGCAGCGGGTGGAACATCAGCCTCGCGGCGCTGGCCTCCACCGTTGCCGTGGCCCTGGTGCTCCTGCCCGTGGGCATCTCCTGTTTCCGGGAACGGCTCACGTGGGCGAATTCCGCCGGATTCTGCCTGTGCATCGCGGGGCTGTTCCTCATGAACCGGGGGTGACGCCCATGGCGGCACAGGACCCTGCGCGGCCCTCCGGTGACCGCATGCACTTCCAGGCCCTCCTCCACGAGGCATACCTGTCGACCCGGCACGGCATGGACGACAAGACCGCGCGTGAGCGTCTGCACGGGCTCTTCCCCCAAGCACGCCGTGATCAGATCGACCTGGCCGTCACCATGGCGTGGGAACTGCGGGATGTGGCCTTCTCGGTGACGGTGAGGACGCGCAGCGGCATCATCGATCAGGACGAGGCCATGGACGAGCTCCGCAGGAGGTGCCCCGGGTTTTCCGACATGACCTATGCAAAGGCATGGGCCTTCGGCCTGTGCGAGGGTTCGTGGTGAGGACGCAGCTCATGAAGGTCCCGGCGGCCTTCCGGCCGATTTCCCTGGTACCTGTGGCGTTCCTGATGTGCCTGCAGGGCTGCGGCACCATGCCTGATGGAGGGCGCTGGGGCGAGGATGCAACGGGGAGACCGGGCTGGGACCGGGCGAAGACCTCGTTCATGGATGCAGCGACCTCCCCTCTGGTGGCGGTTCCTGCTGCGGCGGCACTTCTGGTCCGGATCGACCATGCGGACGAACGGATCTCGAGCTGGGCCGTCCGTCGCACCCCCACCGCCGGTTCCACAAGGCAGGCGGAAAGGCTGAGCAGCGACCTGCGGCGAGTCCTGCTCTACTCGTTCTACCTGAGCGCCCTTGCGGCCCCGAGCGGGGAAGACCCCGGAGACTGGTGCCTGGCCAAGGCCCGGGGCCTCATGGTCCAGGGAAGCGCGGCGGCCCTGAACAACGAGCTTGTCTTTGCCCTCAAGCACGCCACCGACCGCGAACGCCCCAACAGGCTGGACCACCAGAGCTTCCCCTCGGGACACGCGTCCAATTCGGCGATGTTCGCGGCCCTCGCCTCCCGGAACGTGCACGCCATGAACTTCCCATCCCCTGTGGTGACATCGCTGGACATAGCCCTCTATACCACCATGGCAGGCGTAGCGTGGGAACGGGTGGAGTCGGGGTACCACTACCCTTCCGATGTGCTTGCGGGAATCGCCATGGCATCGTTCATGGGAAGGTTCATCAACGATACCTTCATGGGCATGGGCGATGCATCCGGGCCGATGCCTGTGGCGGGGTACTCGTCGGACGGTTACTTCATCGGGGTGTCTTGGCGGTTCTGACCTGCATCAGCGGCTGCGCCACGGTCCCATCCGCCAAGTTTGCCCCTCGGGCCGGGAACGTGGTACACATCCGGCAGGGAGGACCGCCATGAAGGCAGTGAATCCGACACGGGAGAGCATCTCGGGGCTGGCCGGGATCACCGGGGATACGCCCATCGTGATGGTCAACCTCCCGAGGTCCAGGGACAGGGCAGCCTACCCCCCGGGGTCGTCCTTTGAAGAGTGCACGGGCAGGCGGGCCTGCAAACGCTACATTGAGCAGGCGGCAAGCGTGCATCGGGAGGCGGCCCAGGAGGACTCGCGGCTCATCGCCACCGCGGAGATCATGACCGGACTCGGATGGTGCGGCATGCCCCGGTCCCGTTGAAATCAACCCCTGAGGAGAGGTTTATGAGAGCGGTTGCTGCGGCAGTGATCATCCGGGACGGCAGGGTCCTCATCGCCCGGAGAAAGGCGGGTGAGCCCATGGAGGGTTTCTGGGAGCTCCCGGGGGGCAAGGTGGAGCACGGCGAGACCCCGCAGCAGTGCCTCGAGCGTGAGCTGCGCGAGGAGCTGGGCGTCGTGGTGAAGGCCGGCAGGATCATCGGCTCCAGCACCCATGCGCACGACCACGGCATCTTCCTCGTCATCGCCGTTGAGGCGCGGATCGAGAACGGGGAACCCAGGCCCGTGGTCCATGACCGCATCGCCTGGGCGGACCTGGAAGAGCTCAAGGGCCACAACCTCCTGAGCGCAGACCGGGACCTCATCGAACCCATCTCGGTCCTGCTTGCAGCTCAGGGGGGGTGTACGGTATGATCATGGCTCATGCCATGCGGACCGAAGTGTCCGCTGTCCACGCACCTGCGTATCTCTGGAGGCAGCAGGACTTGTACAACACGTGGAGGGACACGACATGAGGCGCATCAACCTGAAAAACATCGTCCGTACCTGCTTCGGTTTCGTCAATTTCCGGACCATGATCATGCTGAACATGTGCTGGCTGAAAAACCGCCGGAACCGGACCTTCTTCATCTTCGAGGGCAGGGAATACACCTACGGCGAGGTGTTCCGGCAGGCACAGCGCTACGAGAGGTTCTTCCTCGCCGAACGCGACAGGCTTGTGCGTGCGGGGAAGCTGGCTGCCTCCGATCGCCTTGCCCTGGGGATCTACATGGAGAACGCGCCTGAGTTCATCTTCGCGTCGCTGGCTGCGGGCCTGAGCAACTCGGTCCTGTTCGCCATCAACACGGGTTTCCGAGGAGAGACCCTGGCAAAGGTTATCGATCAGGCGAAGATCGCCTTTCTCATCACGGACGAGGCATCGGCGACCGAGGTGGAAAAGGCCCTGCCCGGGGTCAGCGTGTTCGGCAGGAATGATGTCCTGTTTGTCGGGGACACAGGCAGGATAGCGGGCAGGGGCTACACACCCATCGAGGAGGCCATCTCGAGGACCGCGGCCACGGCACATCCCCTGCCCCGGGTTCCCATCGACAACTTCAGCCCGGTGATCATCATCTACACCTCGGGCACCACCAGCCTGCCCAAGGCCGTGCCCTGCGCCCATGTGAAGATGCCGGGCGCGGGCTTCGTGGTGCTCAAGGACGTGCGGCTCACGAAAAGGGACCGGGGCTACATATCCATGCCGCTCTTCCACTCGAACGCATGGTACATCGGCATCCTGCCCCAGATGATCGCGGGGTGCAGCTTCGTGCTCAAGCGCCGCTTCAGCGCCCGGGCCTTCGAGGAGGATATGCTCCAGTACGGCGTGACCTTTCTGAACTACGTGGGCCAGCCGCTCCACTACATCATCGATGCCCTGGAGAAGAAGTACGGCGGCGGCGAGGCCGTGGAGAAGGCCCTGGCCCGGCACCCGCAGAACCGCTTCCGCCTCGCCTACGGTAACGGGGCCTCGGTGGTGGACCGCATGAAGCTCATGCGCTACCTGGGCATGGAGCACATCTTCGAGATCTACGGGTCCACCGAGGCGGTCATCACCACGGCCAACCGCAGGGGAGACCCCATCGAGTCCGTGGGCCGGGCGCCGAAATCGGTGGTCATCCTGAACGAGCAGGGCCTGGAATGCCCCCCCGGCATCGTGGACGAAAAGGGGCGGCTCGTCAACTACGACCAGGCCGTGGGCGAGATCTGCAGCAGAGTGGGCCCGGACAACCTCAGGTTCGGCGGATACCTGGGCGACTCCAAGGCCACGAGCCAGAAGTTCCGGGACGGGATCTACCACTCGGGAGATCTCGGGCACATCCGTATCGACAAGGGAAGACGCTACCTCTACTTCAACGGCCGCACGGACGACTGGATCCGCAAGGACGGCGAGAACTTCTCGGCCGAGAACGTGCTCCAGTTCGCCCAGCAGATGCCCGGCGTGGACATCGCCATCGCCTACGGCGCGCCCTGCGACGTGTCCGACGAGAAGGTCATGGTGACCGTGCAGATGAAGAAGGGGGAGGCGTTCGATCCGGACAAGGTTCACCAATGGCTGGAAAGACAGCAGAAGGAAGGCGGCATGGATCCCAAGTGGATGCCCGACTTCATCCGGGTCATCGAGAGCTTCCCGGTGACGGACACGCACAAGATCGTGGTCAGACCCTACAAGCGGGAGCACTACAACATCGAGGGCAACCCGGACATGGTGGTGTACTACCGGGAAAAGGGTGACACCACCTACTCCCGCCTGACACCGGAGAAGTTCGAGGACCTGAAGACCCGCTTCGCCAGGAATGGCCGAGAGTCGCTGCTCGTCTAGATCTCACCGCTTCTCAGCTGACCATGTATTATAGTGTATGGGGAAGGACGCATGGTTACCCATGGGATTCCGATGATCGTGACGATCCTGCTCCTGCCGGTCTGTGCATGGTCATTGTCCCCGGTCACGGATGATGACCTCTCGGACGTGAGCACCCACGCAAGCCTGA
The DNA here is from genome assembly GCA_964572405.1 of uncultured Bacteriovoracaceae bacterium. Taxonomy (GTDB): domain Bacteria; phylum Desulfobacterota; class Desulfomonilia; order UBA1062; family UBA1062; genus MWEI01. Next base: position 11,559 of record CAZNGL010000031.1, on the reverse strand, counting down.
GCATCGTTGCCGTGCCCTCAGATGATGCGAAGAACACTCCGGCGATACCGGGCGGCGTCACCACCAAAGAAGACCCTTCGAGCATTGAGAAACTCAGCCATGACCTGATGCTCGAGAAAAGCTCCAAGGGCATCGTGTCCGCCGAAGAGACGGACTCCCCCCCCCACGGTCAATGCACCCCCATCCGGCACCAGATTCAGCATCGAGCATCCCACCGGGACCACGAACAGCTCGGACGGTTCGTACCGCTGCATCATCAGATCCGGCAACATCGAGATGCGCGACACGTACATCCAGCAGACCAATTCCACCGTCAACGCCGGCAGCTGGGTGGATATCCAACCGCGCTGCCCCCCCTCCGCTTACCGAGGGATCCTCCCGGACTCTTTGTCAAAGCACAGGTGCTGCTCCCGCACGATACGCTCCTTGTCCCTCTTCGCAAGCCGCTTGAAGTGGTATTCCACCTTCAGCGCCAGGGCTTTGTCTCCCACCGGGAGGGAGAAGGCGAGAACCTGGGGCCTGTGGGCGCGCAGGTACCCCGCGGTCCTGTGCCCCTGGGCAGCGTGTTCCCGGAAGCGCCTGAGCACATCCGTGGTTATGCCGGCGTACAGCGAGCCATCGACGGTCCGCACGACATAGAGGTGCCAGGTGTCTTCCATGGCCTACAGCCCTGACCTCCTCAGGAACCCGGCGTATCTGACGAGGTTGCGCACGGCCTTGAGCCCGTCCTCCACGTGCTCGATGTAGTACAGGTTGTGGGAGCGGTAGAAGGCCCGGGCATAGTCGGTCACCTCGCGGAAGGTGACCGGGATCACGGGTTTTTCCGCCTGCGGCAGCGCGCCCAGAAACGACGCGTTGATCCGGTGGGCCCGGACGTCGTCCGGGCCCGAGGGTGGGAACGACAGGGTGGCGACGATGTCGATCCCCGCATCGTCCAGGAGGATCCGTACAATCTTGTCCATGCCGCTCGTGAACCCTGATCCGGTCACGTCCAGGGGGTTGGCAGGCTGGGCGAAATCTGGAAGGGCAGCCTTCAGCGCCTGCGCCGTCCGGGGCGAGAGGTCCGGGAGCTCGATGCCGAGGCACTCGCACAGGTCAGCATACATGCCCGCAAGCCCTCCGGACAGCGTGCACACCGCGAGGCGCCCTCCTGCCGGCAGGGGGCAGCGAGCGAAGATCCCCGCCGTCTCCACGAGCTCCTCGACGGTCTCCACCCGGACGATGCCGTGCTGGGTGAAGAACGCATCCACGACGCCCTCGTTGCCCGCCAATGCGCCGGTGTGCGATGCAGCGGCCAGAACCCCCTTGGCTGATCTGCCCACCTTGATGAGCACGATGGGGATCTTCTTCCGGGCAGCCTCCAGGGCGAGCCGCTTCATCCGGGGAACGTCCCGGAACCCCTCCATGAAGCCCGTGACCACTCTGGTGGTCCCGTCCGCGATGAGGTGCTCCAGGCAGTCTTCCGCGGTGAGCAGGGCCTCGTTGCCCGTGGTGACGTAGAGCGAGACACCCAATCCCTTCTTCAGGAGCTTGGTGGCCATGACCTCGCTCGCCGCCCCGCTCTGGCCGATGACGCCCACGTTGCCGGCGACCAGTTCTCCCTCCACCGAGCCCCCCGCAAAGACGCTCACCGCCGCTGCCATGTTCATGAAGCCGAGGCAGTTGGGGCCCATGAGTATGATATCGTTGTCCCGGCAGTACGCGGCGAGTTCATCCTGCAGCACTGCACCCCCGGGCCCGGTCTCGGAGAAGCCTGACGAGACGAGGAGGATGTCTTGTATCCCTCTGGCCTTGAGCTGCCGCACGGTGTCGAGCACCAGGGAGCTCTTCACGATGACGGCGGCAAAATCGACCCCTTCCGGGAGGTCGGCAATGGAGGGCACCGCCGGGACCCCGAAGACTTCTGCGGCCCGCGGGTTCACCGGGGTGAAGCTGCCCCTGAACCCGGAACGCCTGGCATTTTCGAGCATGTTGGAAAACCAGTGGTTCTTCGTCGAGGCGCCGATGACCGCGATGTGCCCGGGTGAGAAAAACCTCCTGAGACGCTTCTGTCTGTCCTGTTCCATGGCCGTTTCCCTCCGAAACATGATGACCATCCGGAATCACGTCTTGTCAAGGAGAAAGCCTTTCTTTCCCATCCATTGCAACACCCCCTGGTTGACTCCATGATAATAGTGTACGATTCCACGAAACCGCATATCATGAGGGTGCCGACCATGGGTCACGACCACCGCCACGACCGGAGCGAGTCCCGGGACATCGGGTTCGCTTTCGTTCTGAACCTGGTTATTGCCCTGCTCGAGACCCTCGGCGGCTTCCTCACGAACAGCCTGGCCATCATGGCCGATGCGGTCCACGACCTGGGCGACAATGCCGCGCCGGGATCGGCATGGCTCCTGGAGCGCCTCTCCGTCTGGAAGGGCGATGCCACCTTCTCGTACGGCTATCGCAGGTTCTCCCCGCCGGGGGCGCTCATCAGCGCCTCCGTCATCATGACCGGATCGGCGTTCATCCTCTTACACACCGTACCCCGCCTGGTGCGGCCCGAGCACATCCGCTCCGTCAAGCACGAGCACGGCATGAGCCACACCACCGTGGAGATCGAGTACGCCGACGAGGAGTTCCGCATCAGGGGGCACACCCGTAACATGAGCTGAATGCACAGATTCCACCTTGCGAGGAGGTCTTTCATGGACAACACCCGGATCAGGCATAGTGACCGTGACAACCCGGACATGCCAGCCGTGGGCCCTGCCCGGACCCCGGGGCGTGCACGGCATCAAAGGGCGGGCAAGCGATGAGGGACAGGACGATGCCGGCATCGGGAAGGCCCTCTGTCGTCCTGAAGCAGGGCCGCGAGGAATCCCTCGCCAGGCGCCACCCCTGGGTCTTCTCCGGGGCCGTGGCCGGGGTGCGAGGCGAGCCTGCCCCGGGCTCCACGGTGGACGTGTTCTCCTCGAGCGGGGTATGGCTCGCCACGGGTGCGTACTCGCCCCGGTCCCAGATCCGCATCCGCATCTGGTCCTTCGACGAGGGAGATGCCGTTGACGGGACCTTCATCACCCAAAGGCTGGAGCAGGCCCTGGCACGCCGCGCCGGGCTCCTCGACCCCGGGGACCTCACGGCGTGCCGCCTGGTGAACGCCGAGTCCGACGGCCTGCCCGGCCTCATCGTGGACCGCTACGGCACCCTCCTCGTCTGCCAGTTCCTCAGCGCGGGCGCCGAATGCTGGAGGGGCGACATCGTGCGGAGCCTGGCCGATATGACGGGGGCACGGGGCATCTATGAGCGTTCGGACACTGACGCGAGGGCCAAGGAGGGGCTCGAGGAACGGTGCGGCATCCTCTGGGGAGAAGAGCCGCCCGGGCTCGTCGAGATCAGCGAGCACGGGGTGCGCTTCCTGGTGGATGTGAGGAAGGGCCACAAGACGGGCTTCTACCTCGACCAGCGGGAGAACAGGCTCGCACTCGACGGGTTCTCGAAAGGCGCGGAGGTGCTCAACTGCTTCTCCTACACCGGCGCATTCGGGATCCGGGCCCTGCACGCAGGGGCCTCCACGGTCCTGAACGTGGACACCTCGCAGGAGGCGCTGGAACTGGGAGCAAGAAACGCGGCGCTCAACAACGCGCGGGCCGGCGCCTTCCAGTGCAGGGCCGGGGACGTGTTCTCCGCCCTGCGGACCTTGAGGGACCAGGGGCGCACCTTTGACCTCATCGTCCTCGATCCGCCCAAGTTCGCCGCCTCGGCCAGCCAGATCTTGCCCGCAAGCCGAGGGTACAAGGACATCAACCTGCTGGCCTTCAAGCTCCTGAAACCCTCGGGAACCCTCTTCACCTTCTCCTGCTCGGGTCACATCGGCCCCGAGCTGTTCCGGAAGATCGTCGCGGATGCGGCACAGGATGCACGCCGCAACGCCACGGTTATCAGGCACCTCACGCAGGCCGCCGATCACCCCGTGGCACTGGCCTTCCCGGAAGGGCTGTACCTCAAGGGCATGATCTGCAGGGCATGGTGACACCTGCACGGCTGGAGAACGCACCCTGCACCGTCAGTGGCACCTGCCCGGGAGGCGATGGCCTCCCTTGCACATCATAGCATGCTCATTATTATATCCTGACAGATTGCCATCTCAATGGGGTCCTCCGGCACATATGAACGACGGCGACAAGACCATAGAATGCCTCGTGCAGCAGATCGATCAGGCACGCAGGACCATCGTCGAGCTGAAGGCAACGACATCACGGTCCAGACAGATACAGGACCGGCTCCGCGAGAACGAGGACATGTTCACCCTCCATTTCTCCCTGAGCAACGACGTCATGTTCTCCTATGACAACAGGTTCAGGGTGCTCAGCGTGTCACCGAACGTTGAGCGGATGCTGGGGTACAGACCGGAAGAGCTCGTCGGAAGGGCGTTCCATGAGCTGGGCGTCCTGGAGCCGGCGGATCTGGACAGGGCCATGGACAATGCCATGCACGTCCTGTCGGGCGGGGTGATCACAGCAACCGTCTACCGGTTCATCACGAAGTCCGGCCTGAGGAGATTCGGCGAAGTGAGCGGCGTGCCGCTGCGGCAGGGGGAGAAGATCGCCGGGGTCGTCTCCGTGGCCAGGGACGTCACGGAGCGCATACAGATGGAGGAGGAGCTGGAGAGGCACCGGACCCACCTCGAAGCACTGGTGGAGGAACGGGCCGCCGAGCTGGTCCAGGCGAACGAACGGCTCAGGCAGGAGATGCAGGAGCTCGTGCAGGCAAGGGAGGCCCTGGACCGGTCGGGGAAGAAGCTGCATGCGTACCGCACCAACCTGGAAGACCTCGTCAGGGAGCGCACCGCGGCCCTCACCACGGCGAACGAGATCCTCGTCCGCGAAGTCGAGGAACGAAAGCGGGTGCAGAAGGCGCTCGCCGAGCAGGAGGAGAAGTACCGCCTCTACTTCTCCCTGAGCAACGACGTGATGTTCTCCTGGGACAACGAGTTCAGGGTGCTGAGCGTGTCCCCGAACGTGGAGCGCCTCCTGGGATACCGGCCGGAGGAGCTGGTGGGCAGGCAGTTCCACGAACTGGACCTGCTGGACCCCGCGGACATGAAAGAGGCCCTCGAGAATGCGGCGCACCTCCTGGCCGGCAGGAGGGTCTCCTCCTCCATCTACCGGTTCATCGCCAGGGACGGGACAATGAAGTTCGGTGAGCTCACCGAGGTGCCCATCACCAGGGACGGCAAGGTGGTGAACATCATCACCGTGGCCAGGGAGATAACGGAGCGCATCGAGCTGCTGGAGTCGCTGCGCGACCGCGAGGAGACGGCGCAGGCCCTCCTCAACGCCACGGCGGACTCCCTCATCCTGCTGGACCCGGCGGGGAAGGTGCTCGCCCTCAACGAGGCCGCCGCACTGAGACTGGGCAAGGACGTCGAAAGCATCCTGTGGTCCCGCATCGACGAACATATCCCCAGGGAAATGGCGAACCAGAGGAAGGCCTTCTTCGACGAGGTCATAAGGACGGGCAGGCCCGTCTCCTTCATGGACGAACGTCGCGGGAGGCGTTTCCACAACAGCCTGTACCCGGTCCGGGACACGCGCGGCAGGGTCTCGAGGGTGGCCGTGTACACCAAGGAGATCCCGTCGAACGCATGCGGCGGTGACCCTGCGCAGACCTGACGCCCATACGGCAGAATTCCCTATACAGTGCAGCCCGGGAGATGGTAACTGCTCACCAGGAGCACACCATGCGCACCGCACAGACCCCATCTGACGACTACGAACTCCTCGACAGCGGTTCCGGAAGGAAGCTGGAGAGGTTCGGCCGCTACCGGCTGGTGCGTCCCTGCGCCCAGGCCATCTGGCCCCCTGCGCTGAGCCCTTCGGACTGGCTGGGCGCCGACGCATCCTTCGAGCGCAGGCCCGGCAGGGGATGGCAGGTGCGGACACAGCTGCCCGCATCCTGGAGCATCACCGTTGAGGGCATGCGCTTTAAGCTCTCGCCCACGGAGTTCGGACACCTGGGCATCTTCCCGGAGCAGCGCAGACTCTGGAGGTGGATCGAGCGATGCGTCCGGGAGGCCGTCGCGTCAGGTCGCGAACAGGTATCCGTGCTCAACCTCTTCGCCTACTCCGGGGGGGCGACCCTGGCCGCTGCACGCTGCGGGGCCCAGGTCTGCCACCTGGACGCATCCAAGGGCATGGTGGGCTGGGCCCGGCAGAACGCGGAGCTGAACGGCCTCACCGACTCCCCCATCCGCTGGATCGTGGATGACGTGAACAAATTCCTCGACCGGGAGCTGCGCCGCGACAGGCGATACGATGCAGTCATCCTCGATCCCCCCACCTACGGACACGGCAGGAACGAGGAGGTCTACAAGATCGAGGACGAACTGGTAAGCACGGCGAGGAAGTGCTGGACGCTGCTCTCGGACTTCCCGGTGTTCATGCTGCTGTCATCGCACACGCCTGCCTGCACGCCCAGGGCACTGGAGAACATCATGCACGTCACGGCGCCTCCGGGCTTTTCCTCGCACATCGAGTCGGGCGAGATGCTGCTGGAGGGGAAAGGCCGCGTGCTTCCCGTCCCCAGCGGCACCTACTGCAGGTGGGTCAGACAGCGGAAGAATCCCGTGAAGGGCTGATTCCCAGGGGGTGCAGTGGACACCGTCGAGGTCCTCTACGAAGACAACCACCTGCTCGCGGTGAACAAGCCTGCGGGTCTTCTCACCCAGCCTTCGGGCACCCCGGGCGACAGCCTGGAGGCGCGCTCCAAGGCATGGATCAAGCAGTCCCGGAACAAGCCGGGCGATGTCTATCTCCACGCCGTTCACCGTCTCGACAGGCCCGTGAGCGGCATCGTGCTCTTCGCCCGGACGAGCAAGGCACTGAGCAGGATGAACCAGCTCATGCGCAACCGGGAGGTGCACAAGGTCTACCATGCCGTGGTCACCGGCATGCTCCCGGAGGACGAGGGGACCCTCCGGCACCACCTGCGGCACGCACGCATGCACGCTGAACTCGCCGGTGAACACGAGACCGGTTCCCGGGAAGGGGTCCTGCACTACCGGGTCATGGAACGATCCCGTTTCATGAGCCTCGTGGAGGTCCGCCTGGAGACGGGACGTTACCACCAGATCAGGGCACAGCTCGCTGGGAGCGGCTGCCCGGTCCTCGGCGACGAGCGCTACGGCGGGCGGGCATGGCAGGGCCAAGGGGCCATCGCCCTGCATCACCGGCGCATGGAATTCATCCACCCCACCCTGAAGACGCTTATCACCATCCTTGCGCCCTACCCCGCGCCGTGGCGGGGTATCCAGGTAGCGGGATGATACGAAAACCGACATACACCCGGCAGGATGCAGGCATGCCTGCGGGCTGTCCGGGAAAGGATGAACGGGAGTCATCATCAGGGGGGAACCATGGGCAAGGAAGGGAAGAACAAGGTGAGGAAGGCATTGTTCGATACCGTGGAGAGACAGATCCGTGAAAACAATCCGAAAGAGACACGCGCCGCCTTTGACCGGCTGGTGGACATGGGACATTCCCCTGAGGAGGCCAAAAGGCTCATCGCCCTGGTGCTCGTCAACGAGATGAGTGCCATGCTCCACTCGGGGAGGCCTTTTGACCAGGCCAGCTACAGAAAGGCCGTTTCGTCCCTCCCCAGGGGCACCTGAAGGCCTCGCACCCCCAGACCCACCGCAATAGAGCGATCGTTCGTTTTTCCTTGCGCTCCTCACTGTTTCCGGTTACTCTTGAGGCTCCCTCTCAAGCATTCCCCTAGACAAAAGGAGCTGGACCATGATCAGCAAAGAGGCGATCATCGAAAAGGCCCGCGAGCTGGGGTTCGTTGACATCGGGTTCACCACTGCCGAGCCCTTCGAGAAGCAGCGGGAGATCCTTCAGGAACGCAGCGAGGAATACGGCTGGGTCCACCGGATGGGCCTCGACCTCACCGCCGGCACCGACCCGAAGAATATCCTGCCCGGCGCCCGGTCCATCATCGTGGTGCTGGAGGCCTATTTCTCCAGGTCCTTTCCCGTGCGCATGGAGCGCCACTTCGGCAGGTGCTACCTGGACGATGACCGGGTGACCAAGGACGGCCTGGCGCTGCGCATCAAGCAGTTCCGTACCTTCCTGAAGGCCGCGGGCATGGAGGTGAAGGTCCCCTTCCACCTCCCCCACCGGGTCGCAGCGGCACGGGCGGGACTCGGCACCTTCGGGAAGAACACCCTGTTCTACGCCAGGCGCGCCGTCATGCACAGCTCCTGGGTCCTGCCCATAGCCCTGGTGGTGGACGCCGAGTTCGCCCCGGACGAGCCGGTCTACAGCGTGGGCTGCCCGGACTGGTGCAGGAACGCCTGTATCGCCGCCTGCCCCACCGGGGCCCTGAAGGCACCCCGGAAGATCGACCCGCGCAGGTGCATCTCCTACCTCTCCTACTTCGGAGAGGGGCCCACCCCCCGGGACTTGCGGGAACCCATGGGCATGTGGATCTACGGGTGCGACCGGTGCCAGAACGTGTGCCCCCGCAACACCCCCTGGCTCGCCAGGGACCTGCCCGCCAACGAGAAGGTCGCCGCCAAGGCGGACGCCTTCGACCTGAGGTGCCTGCTGCACATGGACGGCGACTACTACGTCTCCAGGGTATGGCCCCACATGTTCTACATGGGGCCCGACGACCTGTGGCGCTGGAAGATGAACACGGCCCGGGTCATGGGCAACAGCCGGGACCCGTCCCATGTCCCGGACCTCATCCGCGCCTACACAGAGAACAGCGACGAACGGGTGCGCATCATGGCCGCCTGGGCCCTGGGACGGATCGGCGGCAGAGAGGCGAAGGATGCCCTGGAGGGCTTCCTCGGGCAGAGCGACGGGACGCTCAGGGAAGAAATCCTCTACGCCCTGCAGCTGTGTGCCCAGGGTGGGTGACCATTCCCGGACGCCAGCTTGATTTCCTCCGGCCACGTATGCTATCCATCATGCGGCATGAAATGCCGGGAATCCCCGGGTCATGATGCATGAAGATACTGAAACTCATCCGAAGGGTGCCCAGGGCGATCTTCTCGCTGAAGCCGCCTGTCGTCTTCATCATGAGCTATATCCTCGCCATCCTCATCGGCGGAACCATGCTCAAGATGCCGTTTTCTCAAGAAGCCGGCAAGGCCATCTCCTGGGTGGACGCATGGTATACGGCAACCTCTGCCCTGTGTGTCACAGGACTCACTGTCTTCGACACGGGGAGCACCTTCTCCACCATGGGCGAGCTCATCATCCTCGGCCTCATCCAGTTCGGCGGGTTCGGCCTCATGACCTTCTTCGCCCTGGTCTTCATCTGGGCCGGATCCGGAGTCAGCATGCAGCAGTACGCCTTCCTGAGGGAGACCTACTCCCAGGACCTCCATCAGAACGCCAAGCGCATCCTCTTCATCATCACCGCCTACACGGTCCTTGCCGAGGCAATCGGCGCCTTCGTCCTCGTCTTCGGGTGGGACCACCCCCTCCCCCTCGGTCAGAAGATCTATTACGGACTCTTCCACTCCATCTCAGCGTTCAACAATGCGGGGTTCTCCCTCTTCCCGGACAACCTCGTCAGCTACCAGACCGATGCGCTTGTGAACCTCACCATCACGGGCCTGATCATCCTGGGCGGCATAGGTGCTCCGGTAATCCTTGACTGCTGGCTGTTCATGCATTCACCCACGCGATTCCGGTTTTCGCTCCACACCAAGCTCGTCCTCATAACCACGGCGTTCTTCATCCTGACGGGCACCTTCGCCATCTGGATCGTGGAACGCTCAGCCAAGATCTACCAGGTCCCTGTGCTCGACCAGGTCATGATCTCCTACTTCCACGCGGTTTCTGCCCGTACCGCGGGGTTCAACACCATCGACCTGCGACAGTTCGGCAGCGCCGCCCTCATGATCCTCATGGTGCTCATGTTCATCGGTGCCTCGCCAGGGTCCTGCGGCGGCGGCATCAAAACCACCAGTATCGCCACCATGCTCGTGGTGCTCTGGAACAGGCTCATGGGCAGGAACGTGAACAACATCTTCCGGGCCACCCTGCCGAACGACATCGTGAGCAGGACCCTGTCCATCTTCGTCCTGGCAACCATCTTCGTCATGTTCGTCATGACAGGCCTGCTCATGACACAGCACGGCGACATGCCTCACATGCAGAGCGGAGGCATCTTCGTGGAATACCTCTTCGAAACCATCTCCGCCTTCGGCACCGTGGGGCTGTCCATCGGCGCCACGGCCAAGATGGACGCCCTGGGCAAGTGCCTCATCATGCTCGCCATGCTCGTGGGCAGGGTGGGCATCATGACCGTGGCCTTCGTGTTCATCAGCAGGGAATCTCCCGCCCGCTACCAGTTCGTGGAGGAAAACGTCATGATCGGCTGATCATGAAAGGAAGAGAGCAATGAAAAAGAAGTTCGCCGTCATCGGACTCGGGAGTTTCGGATACTGGGTGGCCAGGACCCTGTTCAGCTCCCACCAGGAGACCATCGCCATCGACATGGACAAGGAGAAGGTGCAGAAGATCAACAAGTTCTCCAGCATGGCCGTGATCGCGGACGTGACGAACAAGGACACGCTGATCGGACTCGGTCTGGCCGACTGCGAAGCGGCCATCATCAGCCTGGGAGACGACCCGTCGGCTTCCACCCTCGCCACGCTCTACCTCAACGAGATGGGCGTCAAACAGATCCTGGTCAAGGCCATCGACGAGAGCCATGCCAAGATCCTCCGCAAGGTGGGGGCCACGGATATCATCTTCCCGGAAAAGGACATGGGCCAGAAGGTGGCCAAGACCCTGGTGAGCCCCAATATCCTCGATTTCCTGGAGATGACGGAAGACTACGAGATCACCCAGATCGGCCCGCCGACGAGCTTCATCGGCAAGACCCTCATGGAGCTGGAACTCCCGAGCCGCTTCGGCCTCCAGATCATCGCGGTGCGCGAACTGATCCCGGAGAATTTCACCCCGGCACCCCGGGCGGACTTCGTCATCAAGGACAGCGACATCCTCTACATCCTGGGGAGGAAGAAGGACATCGAGAAGATCAGGAGCCTGTAGGCACGGGCTTGCACACGGGAAATCACACGGCCCGTGCAGGCGCCTCCTGCCGGCGTAGCAGACAAATCACGGCACATCAGCAGCTCTCTGACAGGACCGCCTTGACAAAATGCCTTTCCAGCATATCCTAGGGTATGTATCCATTGCATGCTGACATTACATCTTGTTGGAGGTCCAGTGCATGAGAGGACGCACGACGAACGGGAATCCCCCTGTGCCTTCCCCTTTCGAATCCGGTTCAGGAGCCCTTGCAGGCCCGCGGGTCCCTGCGGCGGAATACTTCGAAGACTCCCTCCTGTCGACAGCACCTGCGCTGCCCTGCATGGCCAACAGGTCCCTGGAGCAGGAGATCGAGGTGCGGAAGAGGACCGAGTCGGAGCTTAAGGCCCGGGAGATGGAGCTCGAGGAGATCAGGAAGAACCTCGAGGAAATGAACACGGCCCTGCGGAGATCCAGGTGGCGAACCTCATCAAGGAGGGAAAGGGCTCCAAGGAGATCG
>CAZNGL010000030.1:0-25333 GCA_964572405.1 uncultured Bacteriovoracaceae bacterium | reverse complement strand
AGGGTCGTGCTGCCTGATATGTCGGCGAACAGGATCGCCAGGGCGGTGGTTTCCTGGGCCATGGTGTATCTGTAATGAGTTTTCGCCATAGGTGTCAAGGATGAGAGGACGGATATGCGGCAGGAAGGGTCAATATCCTTTTGGAAACAATGGAATATATGATGTTGCCCCTGCAGACCGACCCCATGGGTGTGCGAAGGGCGGGTCCGGCAGCGGATGGCATAAAAGATGCAGAATATTCTGTGAGGGAAGCCATGCAGTGGAAATACAAGGTGTTGGCGGCCCTCGTGCCTGCATTCGCGTGGCATTTTTACAACAGGCATGGTCCGTTGCACAGGACAAGGCAGCACGAACGGAGGCGCAGGGATTCAATGGAAAAGATCGGCAGAGCATTCGCAGTGGTCCTGGTGCTGGCAGCAGCACTGTGGGCCGGTGCCGGCGAGACGGTATACGGTCTCGGTGCAACCCCCGGGGATGCCGTGTCCGCCCTTTCGGTGGACCCCGCATTCAAGCCGCGACTGGGGACCTACTTCTACAAGTTCGATTTCAACAACATGAGCCTCGGCACCGCCTCCATCACCATCCGCCGCGAGGGGGATCTCTACCGGGTGCAGGTCAATGCGCAGACGAACAGCACGGTGGACCGTATCTACAAGATCCGCTACCGGGGCGAGTCGCTCCTCGATGCGGACCCCACCGTGGCCTCCATCCAGACGAAGTCGCAGCAGCAGGTGAAGTCCAAGGGGAAGGACATGACCATCCAGTTCCAACCGGACGGGGTGATCAAGACGGTGGAAAAGAAATCAAAGGTCGGGGAGCCCGTCGAGTTCGATGTCCGCAGGATCCACCCGGACAAATTCACCGTGGACCCGTTCGCGGCCACCTACCTGGTGCGCGGCCTCGACTGGAAGGTGGGTTCCGAGCACGTCTTCGACGTGTACGGGGGCAAGAACCCCTATGAAATCCGCCTGAAGTGCGCCAGGATTGAGACCATCGACCTGGGCGGCGTGAAGCGCACCACCTGGGTCATCGTGCCCACGGTGAAGAAGCTGGACGAGAACGGCCAGGTCGTGCCGCCGAAGAGCAAGCCCGCACAGACGAAGATCTATCTATCCACGGACGAACTGAAGGATGTCCTGAAGATCGAGGCGAGCCATAGCCTGGGGTACTTCCGTGTCACCCTTGACCGGTTCGTGGCAGGGGAGAACCAGGTGCAGGAAACCGCCGGAACCCCGGCCGCCGCCGGAAACAGCAGCAACTGACCGGCCGGCCCTGCCGGCATGGCATATCACCAAGGAGAACCCTCCCTTTCGGACAGTCTGCCCTGAGGGGTCTTCAGAAGGACCTGATCTCCCAAGTGCCCTCGTCGTTCCTGATGAAGATCAGTTCGCTGGAGTAGTGATAGATGGGCCTCGTCTTGGGCACCTTGACCGTGTACTCGGCGTAGTTCGACCCCTTGACCGTGATCATGTTGATGTCTTCCAGGGACTTCAGGAGGTGGTCGCGCTGCTCAGGCGTGGTGGCGGAGAGCAGGATCCTGTGGATCTCCCTCATGTCCCTGACGAAATAGGTCACCGCCGTGTCGATGTCATCGCTGGCGAGGGCCTTGATCATGGCCTGCCAGTGGGCTTTCAGCCTGGAATCGAGTTCGTTCAGCTCCTGCTCGGACCACTTCTTGGTGGTCTCCCGGACAGAAACCTTGAGCGATATCACCTGGTCGATCTGATCCTTGGAAAAACCGGCCTGCTGCATCTCTTCCATGAGGAGGAGCTCCTCGTCCGTGAGCATGGACTTCCCGTGTGAAGCCAGGGGCAGAAAGAGCATGGCGGCAGCCAGCATGATGGCGGTGTACAGCCTCATCTCGTGGCCTCCAACAAGACAGTGTGCATTGCAACCTGCATGGTGTTCAACCTCAAGTAGTATACAAATGAACTATACCATAATATTGCACAAGTCTCGGGCCTTTTTCAAGGGGGTTTCGCGAGGGTTGCGGGAAGAATCCAGAACCGTCCGATTGACTCCCGGTCCATTCTATGGTTACCTGAATGGGTTAAAGGATCCCTGTGATGGCGCAGGCGGTGAAGCCCCTGTGCCCGTGTAGTATCTTTGGGAAGGAGGGTAATCAGGAATGAGACGGTTTGTTCATGTACTGCTGATGCTGTTCATCTTGGGTGCAGCCCCGGTCTGGGCCGAGGACAAGACCTTCCGGATCGAAGTGCTCCAGGTCACCGATATCGAGCCCTTCCAGAAGTCCTACGAAGGGTTTCTCAAGGTCCTGGAGGAGGGCGGCCTGGTCCAGGGCAAGAACCTTTCGGTGAACCGCACAGTCATCAGCTTCGACATCGAGCGGGCAGGCATCTGGAAGAAGGTGGGCGTGCTCATGAGGATCAGGCGCGAGGCCTCGCGCATCGCCGGCGAAAAGCCGGACCTGGTCCTCACCATCGGGACGCCGGCCACGAAATACGCCCGTGAAACGATCATCGAGGCGGGCATACCGCTGGTGTTCACCGCGGTGGCCATCCCCGAGGCCGCGGGCTGCAGGTCCCTGACGGAGGCCGGTCCCGGCTTCACCGGGGCCACGCTGCACATGAACATGCCGGGTTCCCTCCAGAAGGTCAGGCAGGCATTCCCCTCGGTCAGGACCATCGGCATGGTGCACAGCGACGACGAGAACGGCATCGCCCACGTGGAGGAGGCCAGGAAGTACGGCGAGGCTGCAGGGATCGCCGTCATATCCCGGGAGGTGGACAAGAACGAGAACATCACCCCCGCCCTGGAGGACCTGGCTGCCAAGGGCGCCCAGGCCTTCTGCGTGCCGCTGGACACCTACTACGGGATCAGGAACTACGAGGCCTGCAGGGCCCTGGAGGTGTTCTCCGACAGGACCAGGATCCCGGTGGTCAGTTTCGCCATCATGAGGGTCCCGGGCGCCATGCTGTACGTGGGCTCAGACTTCGGCACCATCGGGGAGCTCTCGGGTCGGCAGGCCCTGAGGATCCTCAAGGACGGCGCACAACCGGGAGAACTGCCCATCCTCATGCAGGACGAGCCGAAGATCCTCGCGGACAGGAACAGGATCGCCCAGTTCAATCTGCACCTCCCCCCCGATATCATGGATGCCGCGCAGATCGTCGATTTCACCAGGGACCGGATGTACCGCATCGAGGTGCTCCAGGTCACGGATATCGAGCCCTTCCGGAAGTCGTACGAAGGGTTCCTCAGGGTCCTCAGGGACAACGGCATCGTGGCGGGGAAGAACCTCACCGTCAACCTGAAGATAATTGACTACGACCTCGAGGAGGCGGGTCTCTGGGACAAGATGGGCGTGCTCGTGAGGATCAGGAACGAGGCGAGCCGCATAGCCGATCTCAGACCGGACCTGGTGCTCACCATCGGGACGCCCGCCACCAGGTACGCAAAAGAGACCATCGTCAATGCGGGCATACCGCTGGTGTTCACCGCGGTGGCCATCCCCGAGGCCGCGGGCTGCAGGTCCCTGAAAGAGGCCGGTCCGGGATTCACCGGTTCCACCCTCTACATGAACATGCACAATGCCCTGAAGATCGTCAGGCTGGCCTTCCCTGACATCAAGCGGGTAGGGGTGATCTACAGCGACGACGAGAACGGCATCGCCCACGCCGAGCAGGCTGCGCGGTACGGGCCCGTGGATGTCGGCATCTCCTTCCTCACCCGGGAGGTGGGCAAGAACGACCGCATCGCGCCCTTTGCCGAGGAGCTCCACAAGAAGGGTGCGGAGGCGTTCGCGGTGCCCCTGGACACCTTCTACGCCTTGCGCAACTACGAGGCGGCGCGTGATTTCCGGGAGTTCTCCCTGAAATCGAGGACCCCCATCTTCAGCTTTGCCCTCGTCAAGATGCCCGGCGCCATGATGTACGTGGGCTCCGACTTCGGCACCATCGGCGAGCTGTCGGGCAGCCAGGCCGTGAAGATCCTGAAGGAAGGGGCCAGGCCCGACGACCTGCCAATCCTCCAGCAGGAGGAGCTGCGCATCCTCGTGGACACCGCCCAGCTGCGCGAGCTGGGGTACAAGCTGCCCCTGGAGATCCTCCAGATCGCCCAGGAGGTGGAGTGACCGGACACGGGCAGCAGCGCTCGAATCTTTAAGACGAGCCCTTCTCGGGCCCTGCAGGGAGGCGTCCCGAACCCCGTGCGGCCTCCAGTATCTTCAACTCGAAGGGCCTGCTCGCCTCGCCGAAGTAGACAGTCCGGTGGGGGAACGGGATCTCGATGCCTGCCGCGTCGAAGGCGTACTTGATCCTGCGGAGGAACTCCCTGCCCACGACCCACTGCTGCAGGGGCTTTGTCTTGATGCGGCCCCGGATGACCACGGCGGAGTCGGCGAAACTGTCCACCCCGAAGATCTCCAAAGGCTCCAGCATGAGCGGTCCGTATGCCGGGTCGCTCCTGAGCCCTTCTCCCACCTCCGTGATGACCCTGGCCACCCGGTCCGTGTCCTCCTTGTAGGCGACCCCCAGGTCGAACACATAGCCTGACCACTGCTTGGTCCTGTTGCTCAGGGAGGTCACCGTGCCGTTGGGGAACACGTGGACGACCCCTTCCAGGTCGCGGAGCACGATGGTGCGGAAGTTGAGCTGCTCCACAAGCCCGCCGGTGCCGTTCACCACGGCCACGTCTCCCACGCGCACCTGGTCTTCGAGGATGAAGAAGAACCCCGAGATGACGTCCCTGACCAGGTTCTGGGCGCCGAACCCCACGGCCAGGCCCATGATGCCCGCGCCTGCGAGGATGGGCCCGATCTCGATGCCGAGCTCCTTGAGGACGACCATGAACACGATGACCCACAGCCCGATGAGCACGCCCTGCCTGATGAGCCGGGTCAGGGTCTCGGCCCGCTTGGCGTCCTCGTGGGTGAGGTCGTCGGCGAACCGGCTCTTTTCCAGCAGGTGGGTCTTCATTTTCCTGAGCAGTTTCTTCAGGACAATGGTCACGATCCACGCCGCCAGAAGGATGACCACGATGCGGGCGCTCCCCATGGCGAGCGCCTGCAGCTTGATGCCGTTGAAAATCTGCCAGACATGAGCGTTCATAGTGACCTCCCCATCCCTGCACGCAGGGCAGTGGATTCCTCCTGGTTATTGCGTACCAGGGATCGGATGGCAACAGGAAATCCTTCCTGTTCTTCGCCCGCGGGAAAGCCCCGGGCGTCACCCAAGAAGGGCAGAGAGGTTCAATTATTTAGGAAGATATTTTCCCATTTCACTGGCAGATGATACTCCATACACCGCTAACGCCTTGACATTCCAGACGGGGCGTTACTGCATGGTTTTTGCTATGAGAATATGCAGTAAGCCAACCTGATGACATATGCTATGACAGCATGAGTTGCTCCACGGAAATCATCCAATGACCATGTCATGGGGGATTTTTTCCCCTTTTCAGAATCGGGCAGGGCGTATGGTATTCATGATGTCTTCTGCATGGGGATGTTCTGTATGAGGGGCCATGGAATATGGTCCCGGTTTCTTCTCCGGTGCCCTTTCTTCCGGATCCCCGCAGGAGTCACGATCCGTATGCGCTGAAAAATCCTGATGGTTCTTTTCACTGGCTTGCGACAACCCACAGCGAAGGAGGTATCTATGGGGAGAAAGGCTCGTAGTGCTGGTGCAGTACTCGTCGTCCTCGTGGTGGTCTGCGCGCTTCCCGCCATGTCTTACTGGGGCTGGATACGTGCCGATCTGTCGCGCATCGAAGCCCCGAAGAACGGACAGGCCCTTGACTACCATCCCGTGGAGATCGTGGTGAGCCTGAAGCGGGGGGCGCTGTCGGACACGTTCGAGGCGTGGCTCAACGGGCACGACATCACGGACCTCTTCGAGCCCGTCCCCGGGGGGCTGCACGCCTACGTGACCCCTGAGGAAGGGCTGAACCGCCGTATCATCGGGCAGGACACCGGCCTGGCCAAGCACAACCTGCTCTTCACGACCATCCAGGGTACGGGCGGGAAGTGGGACATCGATTTCCAGAGTTTCAGCGTTCAGTATAAACCGGTCAGGACCGTGCGTGACGACAAGGGGGTGTTCTTCATCAGCGGTGGGTCGCTCTTTGATGTCAGCGAGGCCATGGGCTATGCCGTGGCATGCGATCGGCTCTGGCAGATGGAAAAATACCGCCGTTCCGCCAGGGGAAGGCTCTCCGAGGTGTTCGGGATCTCTCAGCGCTCCACGGACATCTTCATGCGGACCATCGGGTACTCGGACGAGGAACTCTTTGACGGATTCGATGCCCTGGACCGGGAGACCCAGATCATGCTGGAAGGCTACGTGGAAGGCGTGAACCGGCGCATCGACGAGATCAGAACCGTTCCCACCCTTCTGCCCTTCGAGTTCGTCATGGCCGGCTTCACCCCCGACTACTGGGCCGTGGAGGATGTCCTGGCATGGCAGGCCCTGCTCCTGAGGCAGTTTGACTGCGAGGCCCTGAACACCACCCAGATCGAGAACGCCGCGCTGATCCAGGACCTCATGTCGCGGTTCGGAGCGGATGCGGGCTATGCGATGTTCAACGACCTGCGGTGGATCAATGACCCGGATGCCCTCACCTACATCCCGGGCGATACAGTGGCGGCCGCCACCATGGCAAGACGGTCGGCGGCCGGGGCCGTGGATGCGGGCGATCACCCCGGGCTGCCCGTAGACCTCAAGGCGGCCTCTGACGAGGTCCCCGCGCTGTTCGAGGAGGTGAAGGAAAACCTCAGGGCCATCGACGCCTTCGTGAAGATGGGGAGCTACGCATGGGTGGTTTCCGGCAGCAGGACCGAGGACCGCAGGCCCATCATCTATTCGGGACCCCAGATGGGGTTCTCGGTTCCCTCCATTGTCCTCGAGGCCTCCATCAGGGGCGGCGGCATGGACATCTCGGGCATGTCCGTACCGGGCCTCCCCGGGATCATCATCGGCAGGACGCCCCATCACGCCTGGTCCATGCAGGTCGGACACGCCCACACCACTGACTATTACCTGGAAGCGCCCGAGTCCGTGTATCTGCACAGGGTCGAGACCATCCACGTGCTGGGACAGCCAGACTATACGCTCCCGGTGTACCGCAGCGCCCGTGGCCCCGTCATCAACCAGACGCCGCTCATCTCCTGGAAGTATGCCCACTGGGGGTATGAGTTCGCGAACATCGCCTCCTTCCTGAAGCTGGCCCGGGCCCGGAGCATGGATGAATTCGGCCAGGCCATCGAGGGCGTGGCAGTGAGCCAGCACTTCTGTTATGCAGACCGTGACGGGAACATCGCCTACTGGATGTCGGGCCGTGATCCGATCAGGCCCGCCGGCGAGTGGCGGCTGCCGCAGGGAGCCTGGTCTGCCCCCCTCGAGTGGGATGCTGCCAACCTGAGAGCCAGGTCCACGGACCGCAACACGTCCCAGGGATACTACTGCGGGTGGAACAACAAGAGCAGCCCTGACTACAACGACCCGCCCAACAACCAGGGCTACCACTTCGGGCCCTTCCACCGGGCCCACGTGATCGATGACTACCTCTCGGCCCATGACGACCTCACCTATGAGGAGGTGCGCGATCTCGCCCTGTACATCGCCACCACCGATTCCTACGGCGGGGGCGGTATCCCGTGGGACTTCGCCGCTGACGATTTCGTCCAGGCCGTGCAGGCGGCGGGGCCTGACCCGGAGCGCGAGGAGGCCGTCGCACTGCTGGAGGCATGGGACGGCCATTTCGTGGACGGAGGACCTTCCCAGTGGGCTCTCGGCAGCGACCGGGCGGACGCGTGGATCCTCATGGATGCGTGGACCCGGGAAGCGATACGGCTCACCTTCGCGGACGAACTCGGCCCGAACCTCGGCAACATCAACCGCCTGTTCAATGTCCTGCTCCATGGCCTTGACGGCGCCACGATGTACCCGTACTGGTTCATGAACATGGCCGACCCCGCAGCGCCCCAGGACCCGCAGGGGATCATCGTGACGTCCCTGGACAACGTGCTGGCAGCGCTCGGAGAAAGGCCCTGGGGTACGGGCAAGCGTGGCGGCATACCCTTCAACCACGAAATGCTCGGCACCCTCTGGCAGATGCCCTTTTCTTCGCGGTCGACCTATGCGCACTGCGTGGAGTTCGATCACAGGGGGCCGGCACGCATCGAGAGCATGTTCCCCCTCGGCGAGTCCGGGACCATCCTGTTCGATGGCTCAGGTCCCGTATTCGACGTGAACTTCTTCAGCATGACCCCGGTCTTCGACCCCTTCACGCCGAGGACGTTCCCCCTGTTCCGCTGATCTGCAGTCACAAGGGCAGGTGACGGCCCCGCCCGGGAAAACGGGCGGGGCCGTCCGTTTGATGGATTGTGGCAGGTGGAATCACCCCGGGGAATGCGAGAACAGGGCGTACTCGATGTCGGGCCAGGGGCAGTCCACGTCCTCCATGGCGCAGAGCCCCGATTCACCCAGGCGGCTGTGATCGGTCAGGTCCCTGGCTGCCCAGATGAGTTTCCGGAAACGCTGATGGTGGTGGTGAAAACGCTGGGTTGCGTATTCCTTGGCCTGGGTGGTGAAAAGGAGGAAGGGCCAGTCGCTCCCCTGCATGAGGAGGAGCTCGCGGGCGAGCTGACAAAGGATCCGTCCGCCGCGTTCATCCCGTGGAATGACGCCTTCGAGCACCTGCTCCATGCCGGCCGGCCACACGCCGGACTTCCTGCAGTAGGGGATGTGACTGTGGAGCGTGAGGGCAAAGGTGCCAGGCATTGCATGACCTCCCTGGGGGGTGCTCGATCCTGTTATGGCCCATATGGCAGCGGCGGGCAGGGATGATTCTCGGACCGGGAGGCAGCGCTACTCGTGGCGCAGGGCCTCGATGGGGTCCAGGCGGGCGGCCCTGCGGGCGGGGAAGTACCCGAACACCACCCCGATGGCGCCGGAGAACACGAAGGCCAGCGCGATGATCCCCGGGTTCACGATGAAGGGGACGTTCAGCAGCTGCGAGCCGAAGCCCGCCGCCGACAGCCCCAGGACCACCCCGAACAGGCCGCCGAAGAGGGAGAGCACCACGGCCTCCACCAGAAACTGCAGGAGCACCTCGCGCTCCAGGGCGCCGATGGCGAGCCGGGTACCGATCTCGCGCGTGCGTTCGGTGACCGAGACGAGCATGATGTTCATGATGCCGATGCCCCCCACCAGGAGGCTCACCGCGGCCACGGCACCGAGCAGGGCGGTGAGGATGCGCGTGGTGCCGGTGAGCGTGCTCACGATCTCCTTCATGTCCCGCACGTGGAAGTCGTCGTCATCGCCCGGCCCGATGCGCCTGCGTTCCCTCAGGAGGTTCTCGATGTCGGCCTGGACCTTCTCCGTGGGCACCCCGCTCAGCGCGGAGACCATGACTGCGCTCACGTCCACGTTGCCCGCGATGCGGCGGTGAAAGGTGCGCAGCGGGATGAGCACGAAGTCGTCCTGATCGCTTCCGAAGGCCGAGGCCCCCTTGGAGCCGAGCACGCCGATCACCTCGCAGGAGAGCCTCCCAAGCCGGATGGAGGAGGAGAGGGGGTTGGCGCCGCCGAAGAGCTCCTTCCTCACCGTGGATCCGATGACGCAGACCGCCTTGCCCGAGTGGAGTTCGCTGGGCGTGAAGATCCGCCCGCTTTCCAGGACCCAGTCGCGGACCTGCAGGTATTCGTCGGTGCTCCCGTAGACCACGGTGGACCAGTTCTCGTTGCCGAAGATGGCCTGGACTCCCCTGGAGGCCAGGGGGGCCACCGCCTCGAGCCCGGATACCTGCTCCCGGATGGCGTCGGCGTCCTCCACCTTGAACATGGGCGCTTCGGACCGCGCGCCGCCCGGTCCCCGGAAACCCTGGCCCGGCCTCACCTGGAGCATGTTGCTCCCCAGGCTGCCGATCTCGGATGCCACCTGGACCGTGGCGCCCTTGCCCAGGGTGACCATGGTGATCACCGAGGCCACCCCGATGACGATGCCCAGGATGGTGAGCGTGGAGCGCAGGACGTTGCGTCTGATGGTTCTCACTGCGAGCAGAAAGGTCTCCCAGAGCATCAGCACTTTCCCTCGCCATACTCCTCTACGTGAATGAGGCCGTCGAGGAACTCGATGGTGCGCCTGGCATAGCCCGCCATGTGCGTATCGTGCGTCACCATGATCACCGTGATACCCCGGTCTGCATTGAAGGAGCAGAGCAGGTCCATGACCTCGCGGCCCGTGGCGGAGTCGAGGTTGCCCGTGGGTTCGTCGGCCAGGATCACCTCGGGTTCGATCACCACGGCCCGGGCGATGGCCACCCGCTGCTGCTGTCCGCCCGACAGCTCGCCCGGGGTGTGGCTTTCCCACCCCTTGAGACCCACCATCTCCAGGGCCCTGAGCGCCCTCGCATGGCGCTCGTGTCTCGGCAGGCCGCGATAGATGAGTGGCAGTTCCACGTTCTCCAGTGCCGAGGTGCGGTTCAGGAGGTTGAAGCCCTGGAAGATGAAGCCCAGATAACTGCGGCGGAGCAGTGTTCGCTGATCCCGGTTCAGTGCCCCGACGTCGATACCCTGGAAGCGGTAGATGCCTGAGGTGGGGGTGTCCAGGCAGCCCAGGATGTTCATGCAGGTGGACTTGCCGGAGCCGGATGGCCCCATGACTGCCACGAACTCGCCGCGGTCTATGCGCATGTCGATGCCCCGCAGGGCGTGCATAGTTGCAACGCCGCTGCCGTACACCTTGGTGATGCCGTTGAGCGCGATGAGGGGAGTTTCCTCTGAGGCCATGATCAGTTCTTTCCGGGCAGGGCGTCCACGACCAGGGCAATGCCTGGCCCGATGTCCCCGCGTACGATCTCGGTCATGGTGCCGTCCGTGGCGCCCGTGGTGACCTCGATGGCGGTGAGCTTCTTGCCCTCAAGGATCCAGACGGTCTGTTCACTGGGATTCTTCTTGCCCAGCTTCTGCTTCTGGTTGCCCCGGGGAGGTCTAGGGAAGAGCTTGGAGATCATGCTGCCGTCAGATCTTTCCTCGTCCTTCTCCTTGCCGTTGTTCGGAGGAGAGAAGCGCAGGGCCGCGTTCGGCACCAGGACGGCACCCGTGATCTTCTTCACGATGATGTCCGCCGTGGCGGTCATGCCGGGCCGTAGCAGGAGCTCGGAATTATCCAGGACCAGCACCGCCTTGTAGGTCACCACGCCGCCCGAGGTCTGGGACCCGTACCTGACCTGTGTGACGGTGGCGGGGAAGCGCCTGTCCGGGTATGCATCCACGGTGAACGTCGCCTCCTGGCCTTCCCTGACTTCCCCCACGTCCGCCTCGTCCACGCCCACGTGGAGTTCCATCTTGGCGAGATCCTCGGCCAGGGTGAACAGGACCGGGGCCTGCAGGGAGGCCGCCACGGTCTGGCCGGGCTCCACGCTCCGGGCAAGCACCACGCCGTTGATGGGTGATCGGATGGCGGCCTTGTTCAGGTCCGTCTCGCTCACCTCGAGGGTGGCCTCGGCTTCGGTCACCCGTGAACGGGCCATGGCCTCGTCCGCCAAGGCCCGCTGGAGCGCGGCCTCGGCTGCCTCGAGATCGTTCCTGGATGGGACCTTGCCCCCACTCTGCTCGAAGACCCTCTTCAGACGGTCCAGGTCGCTCTGTTTCTCGCGGAGCGTGGCCCGTGCCTGAAGCACGTTGGAGCGGGCCGAGGCAAGGGCGGCCCGGGACTGCAGGACCTTGGCCTTGAGCTTGTCCGTATCGAGCCACGCCAGCACCTGGTCCTTTTTCACGTGGTGGTTGTAGTCGACCTCCACGCTCCGGACGATGCCCGAGAGCTCGCTGCTCACGTCCACCTGGTTGGTGGGCTCCAGGTTGCCCGTGGCGCTCACCGAGACCACGAGGTCTCCCCGCGTGGACTCCTTTGTAATATATGTGTACTTCTCGTCGCCGTTGCCCGACAGCCAGGCCATGGCGGACACCGCGACGATTGCGATTCCGATGCCGCCCAGGATGAGCCGCCGGGATTTCTTTCTCCCCGGGGCTGATCCTTCAACGCCCAGGGTCGTGGATATATCGGTGTCAGGGGCCCGGTATCTCTCCATGTGCTCTCCTTAGGATTTCTTCTCCTGAGTCCCGGTTGAGGTCACCCATCCTCCTCCCAGGGACTTGTACAGGCGCACCAGGTTCGCGGCGAGGGTCCCGTCGCTCGACGAGAGCTCGTCCTCAAGGGCGAGCAGGGAACGCTGGGCGTCCAGCAGATGGGTGAAGTCCGTGAGCCCCGACTCGTACTTGACCCGCGCCAGGTCATAGGCCTGGTGTGCCGCATCCGCCGCCTGCGCCAGGGATTCCTTCCTGCGCTGCTCGGCCGCAAAGGAGACCAGGGCATTCTCCACCTCCTCCAGGGCCCCCAGCACGGCGGCCTCATAGGCCAGGAGGGCCTGCTCCTGCCGGGCGGACTGGACCTCGACGTTCTTCCTGATGGCCCCTGCGCGGAACACGGGCCAGGAGAGGCGGGGACCGAAGCTCCAGACGCCGGCATCCGAGGTGAAGAGCTCTCCGGAGTGCAGGGCCTCGAGCCCGATGGACCCGCCCAGGCTGAGCTTGGGGTAGATCTCGGCCTCGGCCACGCCGATGCGGGCGGTCTGGGCTGCCAGATCACGCTCCGCCCTGCGGATGTCAGGGCGCTGCCGCAGGACATCGGCAGGAACACCCACTGCGACGGAAAGGGGTGCCACCGGTATGGGCCGCCTGTCCTCGAGCACTGAGTGCAACTCCCCCGGCTGCATGCCCAGAAGCACGGCGAGCCTGTTCATGGAGCCCTCAAGCCCCGTGCCCAGGGAGGGTATGCGGGCCCGGGAGCTCATGAGGTTTGCCCTGGCCTGCTGTACGTCCAGTTCGTCGGTGAGGCCGGCCTTCATGCGCTCGCCGGTGATCTGGTAGATCTCTTCCTGGTTCTTCAGGCTTGCATGAGCTACGGCGAGCCTGGCCTGGTAGGTGCGCACCTCTATGTAGGCAAGGGCCACCTCGGCGCACAGGGATACCTGGACGGCACTCAGGTCTTCCCGGGTCGCCTGGAGGTCGGCATCCGCCGCCTCCACCGACCTCCTGACACCGCCGAACAGGTCGAGTTCCCACGCGGCATCCAGGCCTGCCGTGTACCTGGTCCGGGTTTCAGTGGACCCGAGGTTTCTGCTGCCCCTGCTCCGGGAAACCGCACCGGATGCGTCCAGTGCGGGGAGCAGGTCGGCACCGGCGATGGATCGCTGGGCCCGTGCTTCCTTCACCCGCGAAAGGGCCTGCCTGAGGTCCGGGTTTCTTTCCACAGCCGTCTTCACCAGTCCGGTGAGAATGGGGTCATGGAGGGTTTCCCACCACCGGGAGAGGCGTTCCGGGTCAGCCGGTCCCGGGGCCGGGGTATCCGGAGTCGCTGCATGCCATGCCGGGGATACCGGGAACTCCGGGGGGATGTAATCCGGCCCCACGCCGGCGCACCCGCACAGGAACAGCATGAAGATGAGGGACCAGTGCATGGCGAGTGGTATATTTATTCCGGAGGGTGGTGTCATGGGTCTACTCTAACCCTTTTTGACGCGAAGGTGTAGGGGATTGTCTACGTGGTGGTCATACCGGTTTTTGATTCAGCTTCCTTGGGAAGAATTCAGGACGGGATGAAAAAAAGGCAGGGCCTCTTATGGCCCTGCCTCGGGTGTTTTTAAGGTCTACGTGCTGCTACTTGATCCTTTTCCTCATCCCTGCCAGCCCCAGGAGACCCGATCCAATGAGCATGAGGGTCGCGGGCTCGGGAACAGGTGCTCCCGGCACATGATCAACATGACTGATCTTGCCGATTTCCAAGAGGTTGTACCCCTGCAGGTTGATGACGCCCCAGTTGTACAGTTCACTGTCGTTTGCAAACAGGAACCAGCGGTAATCACCGACATCGGACCGAAGATTTCCGGTCTTCACAAGGAAGTATGCAGGTTCTGATCCGAAATTGAATGCAAACGTATAGTCAACCTCATTGATGCCATCGTCATCAAAGGTCTGAAGCCAGCCAGACCCTTCAGGGGTGTCAATCTTGGTAAGATCGCCTGTGGCATAGGATGTTCCGAGTACCGAGTTTATCCATTCGATCTCCGCCTGATCTCCGCTACTCTCGCCTGGTGTAAACAATCTGGTCCCGTTAGGGGCCAGGGTGTCCGTGTTCCCTACATATGTTAACCCAAAATCAGGGTCATAGACTGTCAGAGCCCATGCAGAACTCGTGAATAACATAAGGAAAATACTAATTATGAGGGGTTTTTTCATGGCTGTAGTCTCCTTTAGCGTCCTTTTGTAGTGAGTTCTTTATGCAAAAAACTGACCACATCCTTCCATATTTAATAATAAGCATATAATTTGTAATGTTACAAGATACTGCCAGGGAGATCGCGGAACGGAATATCAGGGGGAATGTAAAACTGGCCGACACCACATCCCATTTTCTGAAAGGCGAAAAGGTTCATTTATAAATAATTTCAATGTATTGACGAACACACGGTTTCTGTCGGTAAATTTTTCGCCTCCAAACAAGAGCAGCGCTGTTATCTGAAAAAATTTACCAAGTGGAAAAAAGATCGTCATGATTTTTTAGAGTAGTACAGTCGTAAACCAACGTGCAGGTAGAGCTACTCTCTATGAAGGGGTCTATTTTCACAGCCACACCCCTGTACCGCGAGCAGTGGGCTTAATGCCCAGGTCCTTCGAATTCCTGAAAGAAGACGAAAGGCTGGACAATGATGAACCGGAACAGAGACCCCATGGTCTCCCAGGTGGTGATCTGTTCCTGCGTGGGCCTGATGAGCTTGCCCGCATCGATCCACCCCTTGACCGCCGCGGTGTTGTCCAGTGCCACCTGGACGCCCACGTTCGCCAGGTCCAGATCGTCCGAGACGAGGAAGAGGGACCTGGTGAGCATGTCCGGGATCAGCCCCTTCCAGGTGGCCACGTTGATCTCTGCTGAAAGTTTTTCGTGGAGTTGCCGTTCCTGCTGCGCCTTCATCGATGCCTCTGTCATGTAGTGGGTGGAAAGGTTCTTATACCAGAACAGCTGCCTGCAGAGAAGGTGGATTGTAACTCCGGCGCTCCCAACGCCCCATGCGGGTTTTCCCGGAAGCCCGGCATGTATCACCTTTCCGGATGGCCCTTCACTGCGTGCACCGTGATGCTCAGGATGGACTCGGCGAGCTGCATGCCTGCTTCCCTGCTCAGGGCGAGGTCCTGGGCGATGGACTGGACCGTGGGGTCAGCGGCCATGAGCTCGAAGGGCATGGCGGTCTCCTTCAGCACCCTGATGTCTGAAAACCCAGCCTCCCGCACGGCGTTCAGGTAGCTGTCCCTGGACACCGCGCCCGCCACGCACCCCACGTAGGCGGCCACCGAGTTCCTCACCTCCTCGGGCAGTTCCCTGAGCAGCACGATGTCCGAGACCATGATTCTTCCACCGGGTTTCAGCACCCGGAAGGCCTCCCGGAACACCCTTTCCTTGTCCGGCGAGAGGTTGATCACGCAGTTCGAGATGACGACGTCCGCGGTGCTGTCCGCCACGGGCAGGTTCTCGATCTCGCCGAGCCGGAATTCCACATTGGCGTACCCGCCCTTTTTCGCGTTTGCCCTGGCCAGGTCGATCATCTCGGCGGTCATGTCCACGCCGATGACGCGGCCGGCCCCCCCCACCTGTGCGGCGGCCAGGAAACAGTCGAAGCCGCCGCCCGAGCCCAAGTCGACCACGGTCTCGCCGGGTTTCAGCGAAGCGATGGCCGTGGGGTTGCCGCAGCCCAGGCCCAGGTTGGCGCCCTCGGGCACCGCGTTCATCTCTGCATCGGTGTATCCCAAGTGCCGGGATGTATCCGTGCAGCACCCTGCGGGGCCGCAGCAGGGTGCGCCCGTGAGGGCAACCTTCGCATAGCCGCTGCGGACGATTCCCCTGACCGTCTCCGGAGCCAGGGTCGAAGAACCCGCCGTTCTCTCCTGGATGAAGGAGGGGCCGACGCCGGGGCAGCATTCCTTGTTCTGCATTCCGGTGGTGTCAGGTGGTAAGGTGTTCGAGGTCTTCTCTTTCATGGTCGCTCCCTTCACTTGTTTCCCGAACCGGGTACGCCGCCCATGAGGGGAGCCATGAAGTCCATGACACGGCCTGCCAGGTGGTCTGCCTTGATGAGGGTGATGCAGCAGATCTCGCCGTCCTTCATCCAGCTTACCACGGCCAGTTTGTCGCCGGGTGCTATGCTCGCCCGTTCGCGCAGGTCTTTGGGAAGGACCATCTGGCCCCGCTCGTCGATGCCGATGAGTGACTCCACCTTGCAGCAGCTGCCCTGGCCTGTGAAGCAGCAGCTCTCTCCCGCAGCCTTCTTCGTCATGAACGTCTCCTTGTCTGATAAATCAGATAATACTGAAGTATCAGTAATTGAACCCCCGGGAGAAGTCAAGGGACATGTTCGTGCCGGGTCTGAACGGGCCGCTTCTCCGTGACGGAACATCCGGGACGGCCTGTTCGATCCTTGATGGAGTGCCCCAGGTGCGGTAAAGGTATGTCATGAATACCAACGATTTGAGCAACAGGCTGCTGACCTTCCTGACGCGCTTCGAGCGCATCGTCGTCACTGCGCTCATCTGCATGATGATCCTGGTCATTCTCCTGTCCACCCTGGAGCTGGGCTGGGTCATCCTCCGGGACATCTTCACCTACCCGCTGTTCCTGCTGGAGATCGACGATCTGCTGGACATCTTCGGCCTGTTCCTGTTGGTGCTCATCGGCATCGAGCTGGCCTACACCCTGAGGGCCTACCTCACCGACAGCGAAGTGCACGTGGAGGTGGTCTTCGCCATGGCGCTCATCGCCGTGGCCCGCAAGGTCATCATCCTGGACGTGAAGAAGCTGGACGGCCTGACGCTCATCGGCATCGCCGCCGTCATCGTGGCCCTGTCCGGGGGGTACTACTTCGTGGGCAGGATCATCCGGGAGGTCTGTGCCGGCAAGAAGTGCGGTGCAGGATCGTAGCGGGGTATCCCGTCAGGCGCCGGCGATCTTTTTCAGGAGCCAGGCCATGTTCTCGCCCAGCACCTTCATGGTGAGCATGCCCTCCTGGTCCTTCTCCACATCGCCCGGCTCCATGCCGAGGCCCATGTTCCAGTAGTTCGAGCCGGGCACGATCATCTGGCTGATGAAGAAGAAGTGGTTGAGCGTGTCAAAGGTGTGGATGGCCCCGCCACGGCGGGCCGCCACCACCGCCGCCCCCACCTTGCGTTTGAACATGTCGCCGTTGGCCTTGGCCACCATGCCGGCCCTGTCGATGAGCGCCTTCATCTCGCTGGTCACGTCGGTGAAATAGGTGGGGGAGGCCAGGATGATGCCGTCGGCCTCCAGCATCTTGGCGATGCACTCGTTCACCGCGTCGTTCTTCACCGAGCAGTGCTTGTCCTGGTTGGTGAAGCACTTGTAGCACACGATGCAGCCCCGGATGTCCTTGCGAGCCAGCTGGACGAGCTCGGTTTCGATGCCCTGCTTTTCCAGCGGCGCGAACGCCTCTTTGATGAGGGCGGCCGTGTTGCCGTCCCTGCGCGCGCTCCCATTGAATGCTACTACCTTCATGTGCGATTTCCTCCGCATGGTCATTATCGTGTCAGCTGTCGGTACCTGATCCGGTGGGGTATGTCCGCGGCCTTTCCGAGCCGCTTCTTCCGGTCGGCCTCGTAGTCCGAGTAGTTGCCCTCGAACCACACCACCGAGCTGTCCCCCTCGAAGGCCAGGATGTGCGTGGCGATGCGGTCGAGGAACCAGCGGTCGTGGCTGATGACCGCCGCGCAGCCCCCGAAGCTCTCGAGGGCTTCCTCCAGGGCGCGCATGGTGTTCACGTCCAGGTCGTTTGTGGGCTCGTCCAGCAGGATCACGTTGGCGCCCTCCTTGAGCATGCACGCCAGGTGGACCCGGTTGCGCTCGCCGCCCGAGATCATTCCCACCTTCTTCTGCTGGTCCGTGCCCGAGAAGTTGAAGCGGGCCACGTACGCCCGGGAGTTCACCTCCCGGTTCCCCAGCTGCACCGTGTCGCGTCCTCCAGAGATCACCTCCCAGATGGTCCTGTCCGGATCCAGGCTGTCGCGCTCCTGGTCGACATAGGCGAGCTTCACCGTTTCCCCGATCCTGATGGTTCCGGAGTCCGGTCGCTCCTGGCCCGTGATCATCCTGAACAGCGTGGTCTTGCCCGCGCCGTTGGGACCGACGATGCCCACGATGCCGCCCGCGGGGAGCGAGAAGCTCATGCCTTCGAAGAGTAGATTCTCGCCGTAGGCCTTGGACACGTGGTCTGCCTGGATCACCACCCTGCCCAGGCGCGGCCCCGGCGGGATGTAGATCTCCAGGTCCTTCGCGGTCCTCTCGCAGTCCTGGCTCAGGAGGGTCTCGTACGCGCTGATGCGGGCCTTGGCCTTGGCGTGGCGACCCTTGGGCGACATGCGGATCCACTCGAGCTCCCGTGCCAGGGTCTTCTGCCGCTCGGACTCGGTCTTCTCCTCATGCCTGAGCCTGGCCTGCTTCTGCTCGAGCCAGGACGAGTAGTTCCCCTTCCAGGGGATGCCGTGGCCCCGGTCGAGTTCCAGGATCCATCCGGCAACGTTGTCCAGGAAGTACCGGTCGTGGGTCACGGCGATGACCGTTCCCGCGTACTGCTGGAGGTGGTGCTCCAGCCAGGCCACGGTCTCGGCGTCAAGGTGGTTCGTGGGTTCGTCCAGGAGCAGGATGTCGGGCTTCTGCAGGAGCAGCCGGCACAGGGCCACCCGGCGCTTCTCGCCGCCGGAGAGCACCTTGACCGGCGTGTCCGGCGCCGGGCAGCGTAAAGCATCCATGGCCATGTCCAGCCTGGACTCGATGTCCCATGCGTCCAGGTGGTCGATCTTCTCCTGGAGCTCCCCCTGGCGCGCCATGAGGGCATCCATCTCGTCGTCGCCCATGGGCTCGGCGAACCTCATGCTGAGCTCGTTGTACTCCTTCACCAGGTCCACGGTCTCCTGGAGCCCCTCCTCCACCACTTCCCTCACGGTCTTGCCAGAATCGAGCAGGGGCTCCTGTTCCAGGTAGCCCACGGTGTACCCCGGGGAGAGCACGGCCTTGCCCTCGTGCTCCGTGTCCACGCCCGCCATGATGCGGAGCAGGGTGCTCTTGCCCGATCCATTCAGGCCCAGCACCCCGATCTTGGCGCCGTGGAAGTACGAGAGCGAGATGTCCTTGATAACCTGCCTGTTCTGGTAGGACTTGCTCACGCGCATCATGGTATAGATGATCTTTTCCGCACCGTTGCTCATGGGTATGCTCCAGTATCCACGGGGATATGTGCCGTGGAGTATTCTTTCTCGTCGTCCGGCGAGTAGCCCCGCGCGTCGTTCAGGCACTCGTCGCAGAAGAGGATCAGGGAGTCGGCCGCAATCACCTGCTGCACGAAGTCCCTGAGGTCTGATGCCCCCTCGTTCTGCCAGAACATGACACAGCCCGGGTTTGCGCAGTGTGCGGGGTGCCCCGCATCCAGGTGGTCCGAGCCCGTGGGCAGGCCGATGTCCACCAGGCCCAGGACATGCCCTGCCTCGTGCACCAGGGTGGCCTGTTCCGAGAACCGGGCGATGGCAGGGGAGTGGCCGGGATAGAAGATGGCGTCCTTGAAGATGGCAATGACACAAGAGCCTCTGAAGGCGACACCGGTGACCTCGGGTATCACCACGTCGTCCTTTTCATAGGAGCCGTTCAGGAAGAGCACGTGGATGTAGCCGGTGGACCCGCTCATGGAGGTGGGGTGCAGGGATATCGCCAGGGCGAGGATCTCCGTGCCCGTCCAGGAATCCTCCGCCTGGTCGGCGATGGGATCCATGTCCTCGAGATCTTGGGGTATGTTCACGGTGATGCCGCGCCCCAGGAGCAGGGCCTCCACATTGCTCTGCAGGATGCACCAGTACGGCGTGCCGACCCAGAGGGTTCCGGTATGGGGCTCGGCGTCCGGTTCGTAGGACACGGTGAAGGTCAGCGAGGACATGGACGAGTAGACCCAGGGAAGGCTCAGCGCCAGGGGGTCGCCCGTGACGGTGTCGATGCCGCCTCCGTCCTCGGATGAACACCCCTGGTTGATGAGGAGCAGGGCTGCCAGGAGGATTGCGGGCACAGCGGGGCTCAGGGTGATCCTGGGTTTCATGAGATGTGTATGTATCCGGCCCGGGGGGTTTCATCAAGGGAAATTCTTTGGTGCCGTTGCCCCGGACAGCGGCGGTCTGCCGGACCCTAGGTGTTGAAGCGGATGGACAGGATATCCCCGTCCTTCACCGGGTAGGTCCTGCCCTCGAGGCGGATGAGCCCCCTGTCCTTGAGGGCCTTCTCAGAGCCGTGGGCCATGAGGTCGTCGTAGGTAAAGCACTCGGCCCGGATGAAACCGCGGGCCAGGTCCGAATGGATGGCCCCTGCCGCGTCCACGGCCGTTTCCCCCCGGCGGATGGTCCAGGCCCGCACCTCGTCGGGACCCACGGTGAAGAAGGAGATGTATCCCAGGATCTCATAGGCGGCCATGGTGAGGCGGTCCCGGGCGGAGGTGCCGATGCCCATGTCCTCCATGAAGGCCTTTGCCTCGTCGCTCTCGAGCCGGTTCAGCTCCATCTCGAACTGGCCTGCGAACTCGATGCCGTGGAAGCGCTTCCAGACCATGGCCAGCAGCTCGGCGTTGCGGCCGAAGGTCCCCTCGTCGGAGTTGAGGATCGCGATCATGGGCTTGAGCGTCAGGAAACGGAAGCCGCGCATGGCCTTGTCCTCGTCAGCGGTGAGCTCGGGCGGGGCCGCGAGGTCGCCCAGCTCGAGGAAGGACTGGATCTTCATCAGGGCGTCTCGTTCGAGCTCCAGGGCAGGTGCCTTTGCCCCGCGCTGGAGCTGGTGGTTGATCCGCTCGAGCCTCGTCTCGGTCACGATGAGGTCGGCCAGGATGAGCTCGGACAGGATGGTGTCGATGTCCGAGAGGGGGTCGGGCTCGCCGAGCACGCTGTCGATGTACTGGTCGCGGAAGTTTCTCACCACCAGGCCCAGGGCGTCCACGGTCTTGATGAGGCCCAGCTCAGAGGCGGAGAAGATCTCCTTCCGCTCGCCGCCCGGGCTGTCCTTGAATCCGCCGAAGTCCATGCACTCCAGCGTGGCATAGGTGGTCTTCTTCGGCCGGTACAGTTCGCTCAGCGCCGTGATGCGGGGGTCGCTCACCCGCACGGACGCGATGTTGGGCTCGTCCCTGGAGGCCGAGTACTGGTCCGTGGTGATGTCCATGCCCGTGAGCGCGTTGAATATGGTGGTCTTGCCCGATTTTGTCAGTCCGATGAGTCCGATCTTCATGGCCGCCTCGCTAACCGTCGGCAGTCTATAGCACCAAGTACCGGCAAGGGCAATCCACAAAAGAGTAGGCTCTTGCTTGATTGCTCCAGGGTGGTATGATATCCCCATCGCAGTGAAGGGAGGGATCCATGAAGAGCAGCACTATCCGCTGTCTTGCAGTGCTCCTGGTCATTGCATGGTCCATTGGTGCATGCACCAGGGACGAGGACGAGAAGGTGTCCATCTACAGCCCCAGGTTCAAATCCATCGAGGGCCCCATCACCCAGGAGGAGACCAAGCCGCCCGTTGTCAGCGAAAAGGACTTCAGGACCATCATCGTCCAGGTGGCACAGAAGAACATCCCGGCGGTGGTGCACATAGAGGTGACCCAGAGCCAGGAGGTGGCCAACCCCTTTTCCCCCTTCGAGACCGACCCGTTCTTCCGCCGCTTCTTCGATTTTCCCCAGGGGCCGCGGAAGTTCAAGCGCGAATTCAGGGGGATCGGCACCGGCATGATCATGAGCGCCGACGGGTACATTCTCACCAACAACCACGTGGTGGGCGAAGCGAGCGAGATCCAGGTGATCCTGTCAGACGGGAACCAGTACAAGGCCAGGCTCGTCGGCGCTGACCCCAGGACGGACCTGGCCGTCATCAAGGTGGCGGCTGACAAGAAGCTCCCCTTCGTCACTTTCGGGGACTCCGACAAGGTGCAGGTGGGTGAGTGGGTGGTGGCCATCGGGCATCCCAGGGGCCTGGACCAGACCGTGACCCAGGGCATCATCAGCGCCAAGCACCGCAAGGGCATCACCGACCCCAACACCTACCAGGACTTCCTCCAGACCGATGCTGCCATCAACCCGGGCAACAGCGGCGGGCCGCTCTTAAACCTCGACGGCCAGGTCATCGGCGTGAACGCGGTCATCGCCTCGCAGTCCGGGGGCTCCGAGGGCCTGGGGTTCGCCATACCCAGCAACATGGCCGTCCACATCGCCAGGTCACTCATGGAGAGCGGCAAGGTCACCAGGGGCTGGCTCGGCATCACCATCCAGGACGTGCCCTTCGCCAAGATGAAGGCCCTGAAGCTGGAGTCGCCCAGGGGCGCCTTCGTGGTGGACGTGCTCAAGGGCGGCCCGGCCGCAGCGGCGGGAATCCTCCCGGAGGACGTGATCATGACCCTGGACGGGAAAGAGATCACCGATTCCAGCACCCTTCGGAATCTCATTGCAGGCACGCCCGTGGGAAAGGAAGTGAAACTCGGCATCGTGCGTGACGGGAAGCGTCTCACCGTCGTGGCGAAGGTGGGAAACCTCGAGGATTCGACCCGGTTCATCGCTTCGTCACTGCGAGAGAAGCTGGGCGTGGACGTGCGGGAGCTTTCCGACAAGGAACAGGAGCGGTACGGCCTCGACAAGGGCCAGGGCGTGGCCATCAAGTGGCTCGATCCCAAGGGCCCCATGGCGAAGGTGGGGTTCGAACTCAACGATGTCATCCTGGGCATCGAGGGGCAGCCGGTGGGCGGCGTGGAGGAGTTCACGCAGGGCGCCGGCGGCCTGGAATCGGGCCAGAAAGTGACGCTCATGGCGCTGGACCACCGGACCGGAAGGACCGGCAACATCCGGGTGGAGGTGCGCTAGGCGACCCTGCCGGGTGAGAAGGGCCGGACCTGCGGGCACCGCTCAGGTGATCCCGAGCTTCCTCATCCGCGCCTGCAGCGTGGTGCGCTTCATGCCCAGGATCCGGGCCGCGCCCCCGGGGCCGCCGATGCGGCCCCCCGTGAGGCCGAGCACGTGCTCGATGTACCTGCGCTGGAGTTCCTCCATGGTGGGTCTGTCCGTGAACAGGGGCTCACGTCCCTTGTCCGGGGAAACGGGCAGGCTGAGCAGCAGCCTCTGCGGTGTGGAGAGGATGGCGGTGCGTTCCATCACGTTCTTCAGCTCCCGCACGTTTCCGGGCCATGGGTAGGTTGTGATCGCCTGGATGTCCTCGTCCGTGAGCCTGGGAAGGGTCCGGTGGTATTTCCTGGCGTACTGGCCCAGGAACTCCTGCGCCAGGAGCACCACGTCCGATCCACGCTCCCGCAGCGGGGGCAGGGCCAGCGGTACCACGTTGAGCCGGTAGTAGAGGTCCTGACGGAAGCGGCCGTCTTCCATGTCCTTCTTCAGGTCGCGGTTGGTGGCGGCCACGAGCCGGAAGTCGGAAACCATGGAACGGGTGCCGCCCACGCGGGTGAAGCTCTTCTCCTGGAGCACCCGCAGCAGCTTAACCTGGACCGAGGGAGGCACGTCGCCGATCTCGTCGATGAAAAGCGTTCCGGTGTGTGCCAGCTCGACCCTGCCCTGCTTCTGTCGTTCCGCGCCCGTGAAGGCGCCCTTCTCGTGGCCGAAGAGCTCGCTCTCCACCAGTGTCTCGGGCACGGCGGCAAGGTCCACCACGACGAAGGGGCCGGTCTTGCGCTTTCCCATGTCGTGGACCCTGCGGGCCAGGAGTTCCTTGCCGGAGCCCGTCTCCCCGGTGATGAGCACGGTGGCGTCGGTGCCGGCGGACTGGTCGGCCAGGGCGAGCAGGGCGGTCATGACCGGGCTGTGTCCGAGGATGCCTCCCGGGACAGACCCCCCTTCGGCCATGGTCCTGGCGGAGGAGAACCGGGACCTGTCCTCGTCCATCATGCCGGTGTAGTGGAGGATGCGTTCGATGGACACGCCGATATGGCGGGCCACCCTGACCACCACGTCCCGGTCGATGGCCTCGCCGGCCGGATCGATGTAGGTGTTGTCCAGGTACAGTACCCCCACAACCTCCGTGGAGACCACGACGGGCAGGCAGATGACGGCCAGGGCCTGGTGCTTCACGACGCTGCGGGGGTCGCCACCCGGGCGGATCACCAGCGGCTCGGCGTTCCGGAAGACCCTGAACACGAGTCCCAGCGTGGAGCGGAACTCCTCTGAGAAGACCTCCGCTCTGTCGAGGTTGAACGACGCCCTCAGCACCGGCCTGGCCGTCTCCTTCGGACCGGTGAACCAGAACAGGCCGCCGCGCTCGGCGCCGAAGAACCTGCCCGCAGCCGACACGAGGCGGGTGAGGAGCTCCTCGCGGTCAGTGCTGGGCACGAACTCGTCCATGAGGTCCATGAAACGGTCCATGAGCTCCTTTTTCCGGGGCAGGGCCCTGTTCGTGATCCCCGTGCCCAGCAGGGGCGCGAGATCGTCCGGGAAGAGCTCTCTGCCGTAGCCGCCGAGGCCCTCCCAGGCCATGAGCGCGAGGTTTCTGGCTGCGGCGCGGTCGCGCTGGTCGAGCTTCACGCGGGCCATCTCGGCCCGGGTCTTGGCGAGCTCGATGGTGTCGCCGGTGGTGAGCAGGTCCGACTCGCTGGCCTCCAGGAGGGGGAACACCACCTCCGGTCCCTCGTCCCTGCTGCGGGCCTGGAGCGCGCGCAGGCGCAGCGCCACCCCCCGCAGGTGGATGTTGGGGCCTGACAGGACGCGCTCCATCTCTTCATCGAAGCCGAAGGAGGGGATGGGCGGGTAACCCTTGGTCTGGAAGGCATGGAGCATCTCCAGGGTGACGGGCCAGTTGTACTGGGGCCCGATGGCCTCGGCGTAGACCGTGTCCCTGGTGATCCGGTAGGCCTCCTCCAGGTCGCCCTCGAAGTAGCTGTAGTAGGCGAGCCCCTTCTGGACCACGTGCAGGGCAGCGACATTGCCGCTGTCCTCGGCATCCCTGAGGGCACAGAGGAGGTGCTCGTGCGCCTCCTCCCGCCTCCCCATGATGATGAGCACGATGCCGAGCAGGGCCTCGAAGAAGCAGGTGTTGCGGTCGTTCCCGGTCATTCTTGACCTTCGCCAGTGGGAGTCGAGGACGCCCACGGCGCGGTGGTACTGTCCCAGCAGCGCGCAGCAGTATCCCAGGGCCGAAGACGACGCCAGGTGCTCGGGGAGGAAGGTGGGCGCCTTCCCGGCGAGGCGCGCCACGGCCTCGAAGCTGTCCACGGCCTCCTTGTACATGCCCTGGAGGTAGTAGTA
>CAZNGL010000029.1:0-25370 GCA_964572405.1 uncultured Bacteriovoracaceae bacterium | reverse complement strand
AAGACATCTGGACACCATTATACTCCCCAACCATGCAGGAAACAACATCATCCCTTGTCCGACCCTTAAAAAAGTGCCTGAGGGGAGACGGCACCACACGCCCCGGCCGGTGCGTCGAAGCCCCCTTGCCGCTGGATCTCTCCCGAACTCCATGGTATATCTCCCTGTACCGAGACACCCATGGACCGGACCGGCGTAAACAGGGCGATCATCCTGCTCATCGTAGTGCTCATCTCCGGCCTCTTCCTTGTCATGATACGGCAGTTCCTCATGGCCATCCTGCTGGCAGGGATATTCTCGGCCATGGCCCAGCCCCTGTACAGGAGAATCGAACGGTTCACCGGAGGCCGCAGCAGCCTGGCCTCGGCGATCACGCTGGCCGCCATCTTCCTCGTCATCATCCTGCCACTGGCAGGGCTCCTGGGCATCGTGGCCGGCCAGGCGGTGAGGATCAGCCATTCGGTGAGCCCCTTCATCCAGCAGTGGATGAACTCCCCCTCGGCCGCCAGAGACCTGGTGCGCTCATGGCCCCTGTACGATACCCTTTCCGCATACCAGGGAACCATCCTGCAGAAGGCAGGGGAGCTGGTGGGCGTGATCAGCTCCTTCCTGTTCCAGAACGTGTCCTCCCTGACCTTTTCCACCATCACCTTCGTCTTCCTCTTCTTCGTGTTCCTCTACACCATGTTCTTCTTCCTGAAGGAAGGCCCCCGTATCCTGGAGCGGTTCCTGTACTACCTACCCCTGCCCAAAGGCGTGGAAAGGCGCATCCTGGAACGGTTCACCTCCGTGGCCAGGGCCGCCATCAAAGGCACTCTGCTGATCGGCGTCATCCAGGGCGGCCTGGCAGGCCTGGCATTCTGGACGGTGGGCATCGAGAGCGCCCTGTTCTGGGGCACCATCATGACGGTCCTGTCCGTCATCCCGGCCGTGGGCTCGGCGCTGGTCTGGTTCCCGGCGGTGCTCATCCTGGCCTTCACGGGGAGCTACTTCAAGGCCCTGGGGCTCTTCGCCTTCTGCGCTATCCTGGTGGGCAGCGTGGACAACATCCTCAGACCTTGGCTGGTGGGCAGAGACACACAACTGCACGAACTCATGATCTTCTTCGGGACCCTCGGCGGGATCAGCATGTTCGGCATCACCGGGTTCATCATCGGTCCCATCATCGCGGCACTGTTCAGAACGGTCTGGGAGATCTATGCAGATCATTTCTCCGACTTCCTGCCGGAAACCGGGCCTTCCGACGGACCCCCGGCATGAACAAGGCCCGGCCCAGGATGAACCCTTCCTGAACCGGGCCCGCAGCGTCACTGATCAGTCGTTCACGACATAGCGCACATTGTTCTTCCATGACTCCACGGTTCTCCTTCCCGCAGACAGAGAACCCCGGGTGTCATGACGGCTGCCCTGATGCTGCCACTGTCCGTGGTGATGCACGGTGCCCACATGGCCCGGGGCATTGCCGGGCCTTGGCCGAGGGGCGCTGCTGTAGTAGTTGTTGGTTACGTAGGTGTTGTGCACCACCCTCGGCCTCGGTGCATGGACCGCATGGTGGCCGGCCCGTCTCCAGTGACCCGGCACCCAGACGCGGCAGCGGTCCCGGAGCTCGTAGGACCCTTCTATCCAGACGTACCCGCCGCAGCAGTCTCCCGGGCATGCCGCGAAGTGAACGGTAGGGATCCCGAGATTCACATATACCCTCGTCTCGGCCTGGGCCGGGTGCGCCAAGAGCATGATGGCCGCCGACACTCCCACTGCAATCGCCGTGCTCCTCATGTCCACCTCCTGTGTTTCGTATTTACCCGCCAAGACGGAAAGGCACCGGGAAAAGTCTACACGGGAGGAATGCGCTTGCATCCGGGGCACGACACCGCCATTATGG
Source organism: uncultured Bacteriovoracaceae bacterium (assembly GCA_964572405.1). Taxonomy (GTDB): domain Bacteria; phylum Desulfobacterota; class Desulfomonilia; order UBA1062; family UBA1062; genus MWEI01. The sequence goes on along the minus strand of CAZNGL010000029.1, from coordinate 23,488 downwards.
TACCTGACCATGAAGATGCTCCTTGCCATGCTGGCCCTGGCGGCGATCATCACCATCGCGCTGATCGTCTCCCATGTCATGAACACAGCCGGGAAGGGGTTCGGGCTGGTCCACTACTTCGCACAGCTGGGCATCGAGGTGGATTACCTGGCCATCGTCATCGCCGTGGGACTGATCCCGGTCTTCTGGCTCGGAGGGTTCCTCATCAGGACCTGGCTGGTGAAGTAGGGTCCTGGGCGGACATGCCTCACAGCTGGGCCATAGGGGGCTTCCTGCCCCTGAGCATCCCCTGCCCCCGTTGTCCCCCACCAGGTGGCCGTCGCCCGTCAGGGGAACGAGCGCCGCAGCAGGCCTATTCCCCTCCTCGCACGACACGCCCGCTCCCGCGGCAGGGGATCACGAACCCTCACAGCTGCGGAGGACGACCTTGTTGGAGGTCTCGGCCTGAAGCACCGTGGTCCCCGGCTCCACGTCGTGGTCGAGCCACACGTTGCCGCCGATGATGGAGCCCTTCCCGATGCGGACCCTGCCCAGGATGGTGGTGCCCGAGTAGATGATGACGTTGTCCTCCACGATGGGGTGGCGGGCAATCCCCTTGACCAGCCTTCCGGCGTCGTCCTTGGGGAAGCTCTTGGCGCCCAGCGTCACGCCCTGGTAGAGACGCACGTTCCGGCCGATGTCGCAGGTCTCGCCGATGACGGTCCCGGTGCCGTGGTCGATGAAGAAGCGCTCGCCGATGGAGGCGCCGGGGTGGATGTCGATGCCCGTTGCCGAATGAGCCATCTCGGTGATGATGCGGGGTATGATTTCCACTCCCAGGAGATGGAGTTCATGGGCGATGCGGAAGTTGGTCATGGCCTTGATGCTCGGGTAGCAGAAGATGGTCTCGCTCGTGCTCCGGGCCGCAGGGTCGCCCTCGTAGGCGGCCTGGACGTCGGTGGCGAGCAGCCTCCTGATCTCGGGCACCCGGGCGATGAAGGAGCGGGCCATGACCCGCGACCTGTCCTCACATTCGATGCAGCTGTCCCGGTCGGCCTTCTCGCACGAGAACCCGAACCCGCGCTTGATCTGCTCGGCCAGCAGCCGCTCGACTCGCTCCAGGTGGCTGCCGACGATGTAGGGCATGGTGGCAGGCGTGATCTCGGAGTCGCTGAAGTAGGCAGGGAACAGCACCATGCGCAGCCGCTCCACCACCTCGGTGAGCACCTCCAGGGACGGCATGACCCCTTCAAGGGTGGGCCGGTGGTACACCACCTGGTAGGATTCCTGCCTGCAGAGCTCTTCCACCACAGCCTGGATGATGCCCTCGCCGTTCGGATCCGAATTGTTCTTTTCCGCCATGGGCATCCCCTTCAGGTCAGGATGGGCCTCGGCACATCCGTGCTGCAGAAGTGCTTGTTCTTGTAGTGCTCCAGCAGCCGCTCCACGTCCTCCTTGCACTCGCCGCACACCGTGCTCACCTTGGTCTTCTCCTGGAGCTCGTAGAAGGTGCGGGCCCCTTCCAGCACGGCCTCCTCGATCTCGTGGTCCGTGACGTTCATGCAGGTGCACACCACCCTTGCCTCCTCGCGCCGGACCTTGTCGGCCATGCCGTTCTTCTCGTAGTAGTCGTTGATGGCCGCCCGCAGGGCCTTGTCGCCCAGAACGCTGCAGTGGATCTTGTGCTCGGGCAGGCCGCCCAGTTCCTTGTTGATGTCCTTGGGCGAGAGCTTGTAGGCGTCCTCGAGCTTCATGCCCTTGACAATCTCCGAGAGCACCGATGTGCTCGCGATGGCGCTGGCACAGCCGAAGGTCTTCCACCGGCAGTCGGTGATAATTCCCTTTTCCCTGTCCACCTTGATGGCCACGATCATCTGGTCGCCACACTTGACGTTGCCCGTGATGCCTCTTCCGTCTGGCTGGAACTCCTCCTCGTCGTCGAGGATGTTCCTCGGGTTCATGAAGTGATCGAGCACCTTGTCCGTGTACGCCCAGTTCACCTTGTCCATCACTGCCTCCTTGCGTATGCGCTCGACATGCTCCGGATCCTTCCGATGACATCCGGGAGTACGGTGAGCATGTAGTCCACGTCGTCGAAGGTGTTCTCCCTGCCCATGCTGATGCGGATGGAGCCGTGGGCGCACTCCACGGGCAGGCCAGTTGCCAGGATGACGTGGGACGGATCCAGGGACCCGGAGGCGCAGGCGCTCCCCGTGGACACTGCGATGCCCGCAAGGTCGAGGTACAGCAGGATGGCCTCCCCCTCGGCGCCCTCGAAAGACACGTTCAGCGTCCCGGGCAGGCTGTCCGTGGGGTGGCCCACGAAATGGACGTCCGGGATCTTCTCCGCGATGCCCTTGCGGAGCGTCTCCTTCATGCGGCGCAGGCGCTTCTCCTCATCGGCCATCTCGGAAGCCCGCAGCTCCACTGCCTTTCCCAGGGCCACGATACCGATGGTGTTCTCGGTGCCCGCGCGCCTGCCCCGCTCCTGGTGGCCTCCCCGGATGAGCGGACAGAAGGGGGCGTTCTTGCGCACGTACACCGCGCCGATACCCTTGGGGCCGTAGATCTTGTGGCCGGACAGGGTGAGGAAATCCACGCCCAGTTCGTTCACGTTCACCGGCACCTTGCCCACGGCCTGGACCGCATCCGTGTGGAACAGGCTGCCCCGCTCGTGCACGATGCGGGAGACGGCCTTCATGTCCTGGATGGTGCCGATCTCGTTGTTGGCCATCATGATGGACACCAGGCCGGTCCGGAGCGTGACGGAATCCCTCAGCTGGTCCAGGTCCACCCTGCCGTCCCTGTCCACGTCCAGGAAGGTGACCCTGATCCCCCGCTCGGCGAGGCACTTGGAGGTTTCCATGATGCACGGGTGCTCGATCTTCGTGGTGACCAGCTCCTTGCCGGAGCAGGTGTTGTACTCGCACATCCTGCACTGGCTGTTCAGGATGGACAGGATGGTGTTGTTGCCCTCGGAGCCGCTGCCCACGAACAGGATTTCCTCTGGCCTGGCGCCGATGAAAGTCGCCACCTTTTCCCGGGCTTCCTCCACCAGCATGCGCGCGTGCCTGCCGAAGGCATGGAGGCTCGACGGGTTGCCGTGCACATCCAGCACCTCCTTGATCGCCTCCTTCACCCCGGGATGGAGCGGGGTGGTGGCGTTGTTGTCGAAGTAGACCCTTCTCTTCTCCATGTCAGCCTCCGCAACGACCTGCCGGCCTCGTGAAGCAACCCATCACAGGTGTTGATTCTTATAGGGCACTCTATCTCCCTTTTCCAGCCTTCATGTCAAATGGCAAGCGAAGAACCTCCCGGCGAGCGACAGGGCCCGATGGAGAAAACCCCCATGCGGGCATGCCCGCATGGGGGTGAGGTGCAGGGTATCCGGGCTCAGGATCCGAGGTTACTGGCCGTCCCAGCCCGCGAGCCTGGCCCAGAGCCACCAGGCCGCATATGCCTTCATGTTGGCGTTTACGGCCTCGGAATGGGCGGACGAACAGGCGTACCAGTCCACGTCCTGGATGTGAGCGGCCTGCCACTGTTGCGCCCAGTTGGCGTCATTGTCGTCGATGTGGCCGTTGCCGTTGCTGTCGTACTTGCAGGCGTCGTCGGCATATCGGTCGCCGTAGTAGACGCCGTCCGGGTCGTAGGACTCGATGTCTGCGAAGTCGAACAGGACCTTGTCGTGTTCGCGGCAGTAGTCCCGGATCTGCTCGTTGCGCAGGTGCAGGTTGCCTGTCAGCCCCTGGCCGTCGAGATGGCCGGTCATGTACACGAACCGGACATCAGGGTAGTCATCCTCCAGACCGCTCATAAGGTCCAGGTATGTATCGATGTCTTCCTCGGTTGCCGAGGAGACCTGGCCGCACCACGACCACATGATCACGTTCACCTCGGGATGGTCCTCCAGGTAGTCCCGCGTGGCGGCCTCCCAGGCCTGTCGGTCAGGGTTTCCCAGGTCCGAGGCCCCGGCGAAGGGGGTATCCCGCAGGTCCAGGGCGCCGCCAATGCCGCCGCTGTTGTATGTGAAGGCATTTCCCATGAACCCCACAAGCCCGGTCATGCCCGTGGTGATCTGGCTGCCGTGGGAGGTGTGTCCGTAGGCGATGTGCAGGGCCGCCTTTGCCTCCTCGATCCACTCGGAAGGGACCGCGTCCAGGTCGATGCTGGTATGGTCCGCGATGATGGCGCCGGATGCCGGCGGCAAGGTGGTCACCTCCACCCCGGCGGAGCATGCGATATCACCGTCCGCACCCACCGCCCATACCCGGTAGCTGTAGGTGGCGCCCGCAGAAAGGCCGGTGTCCGTGTACGTGGTGTCCGTCTCCCCGGCCTGGGCTATCTCCTCGAAATTCCCCGAGCCAGCGGCCCGCTCGATCCGGAAGCCCGTGACCCCGCCGGCCGTGGTCTCCCACTCGAGGGTCACCTCCTCGGCCGAATCGGCCTGCGCCAGGAGGGTGACCGTTGCCTGGGCGGGAGGATCATCGGAGCTGCTGCTGTCGCATGCAGTGATGCATGCCAGGAGAACGAGGAAGAGTGCCGTGCCATACAAGACCCCGACCTGATGCCACCTGGATGATTGCATTGCCTTCTACCTCCCGTGTCAGAATGAATGCGATGCCAATGGACTTCGACCCTTCATGTACAAGACAACACTTCCACGGTAATCCTATCGGCCGGGAAGACCCGAGGGCAAGGGTTACAATAATGGCACCCGGCAGGGAACCGGCACGGCTGCAGGCATTGTCCGGAGCACTCCTTTTGCGTGATTCACGCGGCGTTCACCAGCGACTCCGGGGCCTCGCCCCTGAGCACCCGGCCGATGTTTTCAGCAGCCATGTTGATGATCCTGCCCGCCGCCTCGGCGGTCACCCCGGATACATGGGGCGAGAGGAGCACCTTCGGGTTGTCCAGGGCCAGCAGGGGGTTGTCCTGACGGATGGGCTCCCGGGAGAATACGTCTATCCCCACCCCCGCGACCTTTCCCTTCCTGACTGCATCCGCCAGCGCCTCTTCGTCGACGAGTTCGGCCCGGGCCACGTTGATGAAGTAGACGCCGTCCTTCATGGTGCTGATGGCGGCCTGGTCTATCATGTTCCTGGTGTCCCCGGTGAGGGGGGCGTGCAGGCTGATGATGTCGGAGGTGCTCAGGAGGTCCCCCAGATCGGAGTATTCCACACCCAACTCCTCCTCAGACTCCCGGTCACATCGCTGCGTATCGTAGTAGATGACGCGGCTCAGCTCGAAGGGCTTCAGTCTGACCGCCACCGCCCGGCCGATCCTCCCGAACCCGATGATTCCCCATATCTTTGCCTTGAGCTCGGCGGGCTTTATGTTCATCTGCTCCCACCTGCACTCCCTGGTGCACGCGTGGGCGTGGAGCATGTTCTTGAGGAGGCAGAGCCCCCATGCAATGGTATGCTCGGCAACGCTCTCCGTGTTGGCGCCCGCGGTGTTCGCCACCGGGATCCCCCTGGCCGTGCAGGCCTCCACGTCGATGTGCTGGTAGCCCACGCTCGGCTGCTGGATGAGCTTCAACCTGGAGGCCCCCGACACGAGGTCCGCGGTGATCCTGTGCCTGAAGGTGTAGTCGCCCAGCACCACATCCGCCTCACAGAGGTGCCGCCGTATCTCCTCGTCGGACAGGCCGTGACCGGCCACCACCTCGAAGTCAGGCACTCCCGGGGTCTGCCGGATGAGCAGCTTCACCAGTTCGGCAGGCAGAGGGACAAGCGAAAGCACCGTGTATGCCATGGCAATCCTCCTCTCTTTCATGAAAGAGACGCAGCGGGAAAAGGTTCCGGCACGCTATCGTCGGCTCCTGTCAATATTATTGGCTTCATCGTGACGCAAATCAATCCCCTATCCGAATCCGGGGGATGGCCGAAGAGAGAGGAGGAACCAGACGGTCTGCAGGAAAGCGTGGTCTTCCTGTCAGCCCCCCCATGTATGGCACAGCAGATACTTCCTCTGTACATTCGAAATTTTTTCATGTATGGCACTTGCGAATAACTATGAAATGTTTTTAGTGGTATTTCATTTTTGCTGGGGCATAGCATGTCTGATGTGGTCAGTGAAACGATCACATTGCGGGGGGCCAAGGATCGCGGCGTCCTCCCTCTCCCTGTCCCGTTCGCCCGTGCGGATCTGAAAAGGCCATTCGGATTTCCCAAGAAGGTGTCCCAGAGGGGCATCATAAACACTCTGAACCATCTCCATTTCACCGGCGCCACAATCTATGCCCACATGACATTTCCCTCCACCGGCCAGGAATTCCTCGTTGCGGTGCGGCCCGAGCCGTGCACGGGCAGGATCTTCTCGGCGCGCTTTCCCCAGAGCGAATCCCATGACTTCTCGCTCTTTTCGTTCATGGAACTGCTCCACGACGACGGCCAGGATGTGCTGTCCATTCCCGGAAAAGTCGTGGACCAGACGAACGACATCCTGAGGATCGAACTGCCTCCATCCGGAATCGTCCTCAACACCCGCCAGGCCAGAAGATTCCAGAGCAGCTTCATCGATGCAATGCTGATACGGGGCAGCCTGAATATTCCGGGCTCCCTGGAGGACTTCAGCTCATCCGGCCTCAGGATCAAGGTGTCAGGCAACACCGAGAACCTCCGTGCCGTCTATGAAAGCAACGAGCGCATTCAGATCATCCTCGTCAAAGGTTCGATGCTGGTATACACAGGGTTCGGCTTCATCTCGAGGTTCTCGGAAAAGGAGGGTGCCATCGTCGTAACCCCCTCCCTGCAGCCCCTCACCAGGTATGCCCGGAGGCGATACCGGCATCAGAGAATCAATATCACCCCGACGCCGAGGGTGGAGTTCTTCCACCCGCTCCTGAACCGTACGGTGTCCTATGACGTGATCGACCTCCACACCGCAGGGTTCTCCCTCAAGGACAGATCGGACCGGCTCATGTTCCTGCCCGGGATGTCCTTCTCCAACGCCAGCATGGTCTTCTCCGGGGAGTTCTCCATCCGTTTCTCGGCACAGACCGTCTACTCCAGAGATCTCAGGGGAGGCATGACCAGGCTCGGCTTCTCCATCACCGACATGGACCCGGCAAGCTACCGGCGGCTCTTCAACATCCTGACGCGGGCGGAAGACCCTCATTCGCTGGCCCTGGGCAAGGTTTCCACCGAGGCCCTGTGGCAGTTCTTCTTCCGCTCGGGGTTCGTGTACCCCGAGAAGTATCTCTGCATTGCCAGCCGTAAAGAGCATTTTTTGAGGATGTACGATCATCTCTACAACAGCTGCCCGGAGCTCTTCGCCAGCATCACGTACCAGCAGAACGATGAGATATACGGCCATGTATCGTTGTTCAAGGCCTACCCCCGCACCTGGTGGGTCCAGCACCTGGCAGCCCTGCCCATGGGGAGCAGACGGACCGGACTCTATGTGCTGAACAACATCCTGAACTTCCTCGACGGGTTCCACCGCATGAATTCCGCGGGCATGGAATACCTCGTCTTCAATTACCGGCCGGACAACAGATTCCCGAACCACTTCTTCGGAGGGGTGTGCAGAACGCTGAACGATCCCCGCATGTGCTCCGTGGACATATCGGCTTATATGGTACATCACCTCCCGGAAGCCATCGGCCCCCTGCCGGTGGGCTGGGAGATACGGCCCTGCGGGAATGATGATGTCGAAGCACTCCACGAGGCCTACCACAACCACTCCCAAGGCCTCTTCATCGAATCCCTCTGCCTAGATGACAGGGATGATTCCCTCTGGAGCACGTACAGGGAACACGGTCTCACGAGAAGCTGCAGGGCGTACGTCCTGGACAAGGACGGGGACAGGAGGGCCTTCTTCGTTATCGAGCGTTCAGACCAGGGGCTGAATCTCTCGGATCTCCTCAACAGCATACGGATCTTCCTGCCGAGAAAGGAACCCCGATCCATGCCGTGGGACATCCTCAAGACGGCCATAGGCCACCTCGCCCATGAGTTCGGGGCGCCCGACGTGGTGCTCCAGGTATTCCCCCAGGATTACTGTGCGGCTGCAGGCATCCCGGTGAAGAAAAGGTACTGCACCTGGATCGCCAAGACACGGTACTTCGACCCGCACTTCGATGCCATAAAGGAGATGACCCGTTTCAAGTACCTGAAATTTATCAAGAGTCTTGCCATGGATCTGCTCGGCCTGCGCAAGAACCCCTGAGCATTCCACGGTCTTCTGCCCCCTGGAAGCCAATTCCCACTGTACATTCAGGATATTTCATCATCATGCCGATAAACACTGAGTCTCCTTGCAACGGAGAACACATGCTTTTTCGGGTCTGGACGGGGGCAGATTGTTATGAACAGACAGGGACAGGGAAAGCCCCTGTATAGCATCAGCATAATACGGAACTACCTGGAATACCTGCATGCATTTTACCCCCACCTCAGCCATGACACGATCCTGAGGCACGCGGGCATCACCCGCTACCAACTCGATGACCCGGGATATTTCTACGATCAGGACACCAGCGACAGGTTCCACGAGATCCTCCAGATCCTGACCCACAATCCCGACCTCTCCCGGGATGCCGGACGGTACACGGTTTCCTCCAAGGCATACAAGTTCATCCGGACATACATCCGGGGGTTCATAGGTCCGGAATCGGCCTACAATCTTCTGCCCAAGATCCACGCGAAGGTCTCGAAAGGCGCATCGCTGACCGTCCGGGAACTGTCCCGGGGGAAACTCGAAGTGGTGGTCACTCCATGCGAGGGAGTGAATGAGAAGCCGTACCAGTGCGAGAACAGGGTGGGTCAGTTCGAGGCCATCGCTGCAGGGTTCACGGGTACCTATGCACAGGTGCAGCACCCGGAGTGCTTCCACAGGGGGGACAGCAGGTGCCGCTACATCCTTGCCTGGAAAGAGCCCCTCTTCCTGAAACTTGGCCGTTACCGTAACTACCTGCTGATCTTTTCTGTCCTGGCATGTCTCGCCATGTACCGATACCTCACCGGCACGGAGATGATACATGTCTCGGCCGCCCTGTCATCACTCGTTCTGGGTTTGACCTTCGCGGGGTGGTTCCTCGAGAAGAGCGACTACCGGAAACAACTCGCGGACCAGTCCAAGGCGGCGGACCTCCTCATCACCGAGAGCAACGCCCGATACAACGACGCACGCCTTATCCAGGACCTCGGCCAGGCGATCTCCCGAACGCTCGATACCGACACGATCCTGGACACGGTGACGCATACGCTGAGGGAGCGACTGGACTACGACCGCGGGATCATCCTCCTCGCGGACGATGAGAAGACCAGGCTCGTCTTCAAGACCGGGTACGGCCTTATCGATGAGCAGGAGCGCTTCCTCAGGGAGAACTCGTTGCGTCTCGACAAGCCCGACCCCAAGGGTCCCTTCGTGACCTCGTACCAGGAACGGAAACCCTTCCTGGTTGACGACGTTTCATCCCTGTCGCAAGACCTCTCCGACCAGAGCATGGAGATGCTCCAGCTCTCCCGATCAGGATCGTTCATCTGTGTCCCCATCGTGTATGAGGATGAAGCCCTCGGCATCCTCATCGTTGACAGGAGTATCTCCTCCATCCCGCTGCGTCAGAACGACCTGAACCTGCTCCTGGGGGTCGCCCCCCAGATCGCCATCAGCATCAGCAACGCACGGACGTTCGAGAAGCTGCAGGAAGAGGAGCAACACTACCGGGATCTCGTGGAGAGCTCGGGGAGCATCATCATCCGCATGGACCCCGAAGGCCGCATCAAGTTCGCGAACCGCTATGCGCTGCAGTTCTACGGCTACTCCCTCGAAGAGGTGCTGCACAGGGACATCCGGGAATTCATCGTATCGGCATCCCATACGGGTGGAACGAACCTCGCCCCGCGCATCGACCGGTTTCTGAAGGACCCCGAGACTTTCACTACCGGGAAGACGGAGACCCTGCGAAAATCAGGGAAGCCGGCCTACGTGTACTGGAGCACCAAGGGGATCCGGAACAGGCAGGGCGACCTGGTGGAGATCCTCTGCGTGGGCAACGACATCACCGAATGGATGCGGGCCGAGGAGGAGAAGAGCGAGCTCGAGGAGAGCCTCATCAAATCCCAGAAGATGGAGGCCATCGGCACACTGGCCGGCGGGGTGGCCCACGACCTGAACAACATCCTCAGCGGGCTGACGAGTTACCCCGACCTGCTCCTCATAGACATGCCCGAAGACGACCCGTACCGGAAGGCCCTGACGACCATCAAGAGGTCCGGGGAAAGGGCGGCGGCCATCGTCCAGGACCTCCTCACCCTCGCACGGAGGGGGGTCAGCATCTCGAATCCGGTGGACCTCAACCGGATCATCCAGGATTACTTCGAGTCCCCGGAATACCTCAAGATGCACTCGTTCCACACCAACGTTAACTTCACCATCAGGCTGGACCCCGATATCAAGCCTATCCTCGGCTCGGAGATCCACCTGATGAAGTCCATCATGAACCTCGTCAACAACGCTGCGGAGGCACTGCAGGACAAGGGCACGGTCACCGTGAGCACGAGCTCGGCCTACATGGACCGGACCATCAAGGGCGACGGAAAGGTGCCTGCGGGAGAATACGTAGTACTCACCGTCTCCGACACCGGGATCGGGATATCCGAGGAGGACCAGCAGAAGATCTTCGAGCCCTTCTTCACCAAGAAGAAGATGGGCAAGAGCGGTACAGGCCTCGGCATGACGGTGGTCTGGTCCACCGTGAAGGACCACAAGGGGTACATTGAGATCGAGAGCGAGAAGGGGAAGGGGACCACGTTCAACATCTATTTCCCCGTCACCACTAGAAAGCTCAAGGAGAACGGTATCGACCGCATCGACATGTACCAGGGGACTGAACGGGTCATGGTGGTGGACGACGAGGAGTACCAGCGAGATCTGACGATGGAAGTGCTATCCAGGCTCGGATACCAGGTCGATGCCGCCAGCAGCGGCGAAGAGGCCCTTCAGAAGATGCAGTCCCGGCCCGCAGACCTGCTCATCCTCGACATGATGATGGACGGCATCGACGGGCTTGACACCTACAAGGGAGCGCTGGAGCTGCAGCAGAAGCAGAAGGCCCTCATCGTGAGCGGTTACTCCGAGACCGAACGCGTGAAGGAAGCCCTCAGGCTCGGCGCCGGGGGGTACATCAAGAAACCGTATGCCCTCCAGGATTTCGCCAGGGCGGTGCGCAGGGAACTCGACAAAAAGGTCCACTGATCCACGGGGAGACCACCCAGCTCCTTTTTCCACCATGCATTTCCGTTTTCTTTCCGTGAAACACCGTGTATACACCATGGTCAGGGCTCATGCATGAACGACATTCCGCAGACCCTTGCACAGATGAAGAACCGGGGCAGGCGTCTCATCGGTTGTTTTCCCCTCTACCCGCCCCTGGAACTCCTCCACTCCTTCGGGCTCACCCCGGTGGTGCTCTGGGCCATGAGGGAGGCGGTTCAGAACTATGAAAGCAGTGACCGGCACCTCCAGAACTATGCCTGCCAGGTGGCCAGGTGCCTCACCGCGTTCATCATCGATCACGGGGCCGGCCTGTTCGACGCGCTCTTCATGTACAATGCCTGCGACACCCTTCGGAATCTCCCCGAGATCGTCGCCACGGATGCCGCGCTGCCCATGTTCCGCCTGCACGTGCCCGCCCTTCCGGAGGACCGCGCCGGCGCGCAGGGGTATCTGCAGGACCGCATACGATCCCTCGTCAAGGACCTGGAACAATTCACCCATAGGCCCTTTTCCGCGGACGCATTCGCGGCCAGCACAGGGCTCTACCGGAAACAGCGCGAGCTCTGCCGCTCCCTGGATAGGCTGTGCGCCGCAGGGGGCATCCCCTTCGCCAGGGCCGCCGAGGTCCTTCAGAGCGCCCATGTCCTGGGAGTGGAAGACCACATCGCCCTGCTGGAGCACGAGCTCGCTCATCCCCCTTCACCGGACCGCACTCCGGGAGCCCGGGTCATGGTGAGCGGCATCCAGGCCCCGCCCGTAGCGCTGATGGAGGCTTTGGACGATTCCGGCATCACGGTGGCGGCGAACGACATCGCCACCCTGGCGCGCTCGTACGCCGGAGACCCGCCCGCGCAGCCCGACCCGGCGAAATACTACTGCGACTTCTACTTCCGCCACCACCCCTGCTCCACCATGCTGCCCGCAGGCGACCGGAGGATCCAGGTCCTCATGCAGCGCGTGCGGGACGACGACATCCGGGGCTTCATCTTCTTCGGGGAGAAGTTCTGCGAGTACGAATACTTCGAGTTCCCCTATCTCCAGGAACGCCTGAAGGCCCGGGGAGTGGCCACGCTGTTTCTGGAGACCGGCGCGGAAGACCTCGCCAACCTCATGCACATGAAAACGCGCATCGAGGCCTTTGCCGAGATGCTCAGGTACTGACAGGGAGGATGCCATGACCGCCGATATGGCACCAGGAGGTTTCCGGAAGACAGCATCCGGCAGGCGGCTCACCGGGATCATCACGAACGACTACCTACAGCTCCACCAGCGGGCCGCAGACGGCGCCTTCGTGGTGTGGATCGCCATCGTGGTGCCTGCCGAGCTCTTCGCGGGCTTCGACAACGTGGTCTACGCGGTGCCCGAGAGCCACGCGGCCATGAGCTCGGGCAAGGGCGTGGGCACCCTGCAGTGCGAGAAGGCCGAGCGGGCCGGGTACTCCACGGACCTGTGCTCGTACGCCCGCATCGACCTGGGCACCGCACTGGACAGCGGCAGGGATTCACCCACCTTCGGCATGCCCCGACCGCACCTGCTCGTGAGCAACACCAACAACTGCTCCCTGCTGACCAAGTGGTTCGACGTGTACCACCGCATATGGGGCGTGCCCCATTTCATCCTGGACGTCCCGTTCTGCTACGCGGAACAGACCGGGGCCGACTTCGCCTACATCAAGGCCCAGTTTTCAGACCTCATCCGCGCCATCGAACAGCTCAGCGGCCAGCGGTTCGACGAGGCAAAGGCGCGCGAGGCCGTGCGCCTCTCCGGGGAGGCGCTCCTGCACTGGAAGCGCTTCACCTCGCTGGCGGCCCACCGGCCGTCGCCCATCACGGCCTTCGACTCCTTCGTGCAGATGGCGCCCATCCTCACCTCCCGGGGCACGGCGCAGCTCGCCGAGCACTACAGGGCACTGGTGGCCGAGACCGAGGAGCAGATGGCACAGGGCGTCTACCCGGTGCCGGACGAACGTTACCGGCTCCTGTGGGACAGCATCGCGCCCTGGCACCAGCTCAGAAAGATGTCCGCCAGGCTCGCCGCGCTGGGAGCCAACATCACCTGTGCCAGCTACACCTACTGCATCGGCTCGCTCGAGGGCACCTTCGACGCATACGCCTACGACGGGGGCGACCCTCTGGACTGGCTCGCCAGGCTGCAGAACTTCTCCGTGTGCCCGCACGGCATGAAGCTCAGGGCCCGGGCCATGAAGGAAGCCATCGAGCGAAACGCCGTGGACGGTGTGGTCTTTGCCAGCAACCGCAGCTGCAAGGTGTACTCGCTCATGCAGATGGACCAGCTGCGCTACGTCAGGGACACCCTCGGGGTGCCCGCGGTCATGATCGACGTGGACCACGCGGACGAACGCAAGTACAGTGAAGAGGCGTCCTTTGTCAGGATCGAGGCCCTCCTCGAGACCATCGACGCCCTCAGGGGGGCAAGGGTCTGATAGATTGCTCTCTTTTCTTCACAAGATCATGTGGTTACGGGTAATCGATCAATTTTCAACAATTTTAATAATAAATAATATCAGTCAGTTAGAAACATTTTTCCGATTTCTTCAAGTTTTTTGAAAAATTTTCTCATACTGCCCGTGCGTGTTGCCGATGATGTGATTACCTCAGTAGTTCCATTGCTATAGCCAGGTGGCTTTGATATGGGTTACCTGGCTCCTTTCGTCTTCAGGCTCTGCCCGTTTTCATTTTCATGACCACATGCCGTGCCTGTGCCCAGAAGGCCAGGTCGGTCATGGCCGTGGACTCCAGGAGGTAGCCCTCACCCATGGAACGCGTCCGCTGCTGGACCTGCGCCATGATCACGGCCGCATCACCGCCCGGGTGCACGCCTTCTGGTCCGGACACATACCCCCACAGGTGGAGCACGGCGTTCATGAGCCTCCCCGGAGACGGAGATGCGCGCAGCGCGTCCACCAGGGTGACGGAGAGCTCCTGGAAGAACCGCGTGTCCCGCCGGAGCGCCGCCTCGCGGCCCACTGCCCGGTAGAGCTCCGGGTCACGGGCCAGGACCGAATACTTGTGCTGGGCCCAGAGCTGCTGGGCGTTGCGTGGCAGGGGTATGCGGCCCTGCTCCCGGGAGCGGTACTTTCCCTTAAGGAGGGCGAACTGACGCCACGGCGGGTCGATGTATGCCCCGGGCCAGAGCGGTTCATCGCTGACGCACACAGGGCTCCTGTGGCCGTATCCCCGGAAGCGCATCTCTGCCACCAGCATATCGTGGCGCAGGGTCAGGGCGCCCAGGCTGCCCCGCCACCGCATGGTCTCGGGGTGGCTGGCATAGCCCGCCTTGTGGTTGAGGATCACGGAAAAGACGGCGTGTATCTCCCGGTGCTCTCCCAGGAGGCTCTGCCGGTTCAGGTAGCCCGGATGGATGTCCCAGACCCGCATGCCTTCACCTGAACGCTCCCTCCGGCTTCGGGCCCGTCGCTGCAGCGGTGCCCTTCACCGGTGCCTCTTCTTCCCTTCGGACTTCTTCCCGGGCCACTCCTCCTGCTGGCCGGGGCTGTTTCCGGGTCGCTGATCCCGTCTGCGGTCCCTCTGTTCCATGGCCTTGCCCTCCAGGGTGCGGAACCGCTCGGGCCCCAGGATCTTGCGCACCTCGATGAGGTACTGCATCCGCTCCGAGGTGAGGCGCCGCTGCTTTTCTTCCACCCGCCTGAGCTGTTCCTTTGCAGCTACCTCGTCGAAGGGGTCCCGGTCCATGACGTCGGCGAGCCTGCTGCGCTCCTTCTCCAGGTCGGCCTTGCGGTCGATGAGCGCGTCACGGTTCTTCATGTACAGCCTGTCCAGAGAGCGCCGCTCCCTGTCGTTCAGGTTGAGGTCCCGAGAGACGCCGGGGTCCCGCCACCACCGGCCCCCGGGGTCGGCGTCCTGGGCCCAGGCCCACCCTGCCGTCATCAGCACGGCCAGGCATACCAGCATTCCGATAAGGGTCCGCTTCGTCATATCGTGTAACCTCATATGTTCCTGTTCTGTCCCTCACCACCATCGAGGGGGATAATGTAGTCGAAGAAGTCGTCGTCCAGGGCCAGGTCCGGCTCGGGGACCATCTCCTGGTAGGCCGCGGGCAGGGGGTTCTCCTCCAGGGCCCTGACCTCGGCCAGGAGCATCCTGTCATGCTCGGCCTCCCGGGCGAGTTCCGTGCCCGGGATGTCCCCGAGACCGCCCGGGAACCAGACCCTCAGCAGGACCGCCACCACGACGATCACGGTGGCCGTCAGGGCGGCCACGCCCAGGGCCCACTGGGGTACCCGGTCCAGGGGCCGTGCCGATATCTCCTCGGGCAGCACGACCCTCTTCCGCATGGGGGGGGTATGCCGTTTGGCGTCCCCGCCCAGACCCTCGAGCCCTTCCGCCAGGTGCGCGCGGGCGGCGGAGCACTCCGGACAGGCCTGGAGGTGCTCCCGCTCGAGCGCGGTGAGCTCCCGCTCGTCCACGATGGAGGCCATGATGCGCCCCTGCTCCAGGTGGAACCCTTTGTCCATGCTCATGCGTCCTCCCCCACGGATACCCCGTATTGAGCCCCGAGAGCCTTGAACTTGTCAAGGGCCCGGTAGAGGTGCGTCTTCACCGTGCTCTCGTTCTTCCCCATCACCACCGCGATCTCCTGAATGCCCAGGTGGTCCAGGAACCGGAGCCGGAACACCTCCCGCTGGAGGGTCGGCAGCGTGTCGAGGAAGCAGTTCACCTTCGACCAGAACTGTCGGGCCGCGGCATGGTCGAACCCGTCCGGGCCGGGGTCAGGGTGGTCGACGGACACCTCGTCGCGGCCGAACCCGAAGAACGACGCGATCCTGCGCCTGCGAAGGGCGTCCCTGACCTTGTTCAGGGCGATGCGGTAGAGCCAGGCCCGGAACAGGGAGGGGTCCCGCAGGGTGGAGAGGTTCCGAAACGCGCTCAGGAACACGTCCTGGACCACGTCCTCGGCGTCCGCCCTGCTCTGCATCCGTGCGTAGACCATGCCGAATACCCCTCCCTGATGCATGACGACCAGCTGCTCGAAGGCCGCGCGCCCGCCCGCCATGGCCAGGCCGACAAGGGCAGTGACCTCGTCGCCGTCCTGTGTCTCAGGAGTCATCGTGCCCTGTTCCCGCATCACATCCGCATTCTACCAGCACCGCACCGGTTCGTCTGCATCTTTTCATCCTGTACCTGCCATGACGTCCGGGGGGTCTGGATTGTCTACACGGCAGCCACCCGGGCACTCGGCACGATGTCATCCGCACCTGCACGCCCGCACCGGCACCTCCACGATGCGGGGCGTGTGCCCGGTGAGTTCCAGGAAGCGTTCGACGTCCTGCCTGCTGATGACCAGGGTGCTCGTGTTCACCAGGGGGTGGCACTGCAGGGCGTCCCTGGTCCAGAGGTCCTTGTCCACCACCACCTCCACCCTTTTGGCGGCGTCGTTGAGCACGGCAAGGATGGTCACGGACCCCGGCTCGATGCCGAGGATCTCCCTCAGACGCTCCGGGGACGCGAAGCTCAGCCCCCTGGCATCCAGCACCTCCTCCAGGGCCTTGATGTCCACGTTCCTGTCCGCGCCCACGCTCAGGAGGATGTGGCGCCTCGCCTTGCGGTCGCGCAGGAAGAGGTTCTTGGTCCTTGCAGGGCCCGGCGGAATGGCCAGCCTGTCCGCCTGCTCGCAGGTGTAGACCGCCTCGTGGTCGTAGCGCCGATAGGGTATGCCGTGCCGCTCGAGAAATGCGTAGATGTCCACCGCCTCCCCTGCTCAGTCGAAGCCGTGCCAGGATGTGATGGCTGCGACGTCCTCCCGGGGGCTATCCAGAGCGTTGGCGGGGAAGTCCGGGTCAGGGTGGCCCAGGGCGACGCAGATGAGGATGCGCTTGGTGTCCGGGATCTTCAGCACGGACCGCAGGACTTCGGGGTACATGACGCCCTGGTCCTCGATGCAGGTGCCGAGCCCATGAGCCAGTGCGGCCAGGCAAAGCGTCTGCATGAGGGCTCCGATGTCCATGAGGGGGCCCGCCTCGCTCAGCGCCGTGTCGGTAAGGATGATCACGGCGGCAGGGGCGTCGAAGAAGCGGAACCCCCGCTCCATCCATTCGGCGCGCCTGGCCTTGTCCTCCCGCGCGATGCCCATGAGGCTGAAGATCCGCTTGGCCACCTCCACCTGCCGCTCGCGATACACGCTCCGGGGAGGCCACCCCGTGATGACGTGCTCGGGGCGTATCATCACCCCTTCCCTGAGCCTCCTGACGTTTTGTGCAGCGATGGCCCTCAGCACCTCTCCTCCAACAACCACGAACTCCCAGGGCTGGGTGTTCATGGTGGACGGCGCCCGGCACGCCAGGGTGAGGACCTGTTCTATGAGCTGCCGGGGTACCGGGTCTGGTCTGAAGCCCCGGATGCTTTTCCTGCTCCGTATGGCGGTTTCAATGTCCATTACAGACCTCGCGGGAAGGGTGTGAGCCCTTCGGGCTTATCCTTTTCAGTGCTAAAATCTCTCTATCACTATCTCGTCCAGGGATCTCTTGGGCACGTGGTGCACGCCCGATGCGTCCCTCCAGTACCGGATGTCTCCGTCCGGCCCCAGCGCCTCGATCCGGACCTCCTCCCTGGGCTTGCCCAGGGCGATCACCAGGAGCACGTCGTAGCGCTCCGGGATCCCCAGCGCATCCATGAGGTCCTTCTTCCTGATGGATGCGATCATGCACCCGCCCAGACCCTTCTCGACGGCGCCCAGGAGGATGGACTGGGCCGTGATGCCGTGGTCGCACCAGTAGTTCGTGGAGATTTCCCTGTCGCCCAGGATGACGATGTACGCGCTCGGCCGCTCCCCCTCAACAGGCCCGGGCCAGTCCCTGAGGTAGGCCGCCCAGCCCAGGCACGGGAAGATCCTGTCGTTCCGCTCGCTCTCCCAGGAGATGAAGAACTTGAGAGGCTGCATGTTGGCCGCCGATGCGGACAGGCGCGCCAGGTCCACGAGTTCCCTGAGTTCCTGCACACTGATCCGGTGGTCCTGGAAGAACCTCCGGTACGACCGGTTCCTCACGATGAGATCGCGCAGCATCTTCTCCCTCCTTCCCCTCAGGCACGGGGTCTGATGTCCGAAGCATAGACCGCGCCGAGACTGTGGCCCACCGCCGTGACGATGACACGCCGGGCCGACGGCATGGGCGCGCAGGGCGGCCTTGCAGGTTGTGCGTGGAGCAGGTCTTCGGCAGAAGCCACCCCCTCGAGCTCGATGCCCTCTGCAAGGATCATGTCCTTGATTGCAGTCTTGTCCAGGTCCATCACGCACCGGGGTACATCGCTGCCCGTCACTGACCCCTCGCGCGGGCCTTCTGGAGGTTCTTCAGGAAGGGCTTGTAGAGGAAGCTCCGCTCGTCCAGGGCGCAGAGCTGCTCGAACATGGGCACGGTCACGGAAAAGGCCAGGATGTCCGGCGGCAGATACTGCCGCATGGCGATGTCCGTGGACCCGATAATGGCCTGGGGGACGGCAAGGTCCGCAAAGGGAGTGATGAGCTCCATGCACCCGGACCCGAAGGGCGCCAGCACGGCAGGCGGGTCGGCCGGCGTGCTGCAGTAGTGGGCGCCGATGACCAGCGCGCTCAGCTGGTCCGGGTTGACGCTGAAGGTCACGCTCCTGAGGAATCGCTCCTTGCCCTCGCGCAGGGGCCCGATGAGGATGCACCTGTTCTCCGGGCGATAGGTCCTGCGCGCATCGAGCCATGCCCCCATGACCTCGCGGCTGCACTTGAGCCCCTCGGTGTCCGCCAGGAAGGTGACGTAGTCCTCACGGGTGCGGGTCCGGAGGCTGAACAGGGCCGTGCCCGCGCCGCCGCAGCCGAAGTTCTCCGAGGTGATGAGCAGCGTCCGGCCTTCAAGCCAGTCCCTGAAGAAGCTGAACACGCACACGTGCCTGTTCGGCTCCGGCGTCACCACGGGCTCGAACCCCGCCGCATCCGGGGCGTCGTAGAACCCGATGAGGGGAAGCGTTATGCCGAGCCTTTCCAGAAGCTTCGAAGGATCAGGTGTCATGGCTCCTCCTTGTCCTTTCGGATCCGGGGCCGTACCGGAAACGCCCCGCCCGCCTCAGGAAGCGCCGAAGAGTTCCTTCATGCGCACGAGAAGGGAGAGATCGCCCTCGGCCGTGTACAGCCCCTTCGTGAAGGCGTCCTGACCGTCGGCCTTGCCCGTGAGGATGTCCATCCACACGTCGAAGGGCGCCCTGACCATCAGGTCCGCCCGGCCCCCGGGCTGCAGTGATTCCTCCACACCGTGCTCGCTGAGGCTCAGCGCGCACGCCCCCTCCTGCTCGCCCGTGAAGTCGAAGCGGATCATGGCCTTCAGTCCCGCGGCCCTGTCCGGCCGGAAGGCCATTTTCATGAGCAGACAGAAGTCCTCGATGTTCTCCGGCCTGGGTACTGTTCCTTTGGCCCTCATCTCCTCCGGGGTCATCTTCTCCCGGATGCAGGTGCGCCAGAAGATGTTGGCCGCCCTTGCCATGACCGTCTTGTCGCCGATGGGCTGGGTGATGCGCTCTAAGGTGGCCGGGTCGATCCTCATGGTCTTCACCAGCTCCGCGCCCGCAGTCGTGACGGCATCCAGGATGTCGGCGCGCACCTTCTCGTAGGGCCCCAGGACCATGGCCTCGGCGGCGCTCCGGTAGATCTCGCCGATGAGCCCCTTCCCGTACATGAACCGCATGTGGCTGGAGAGCTGGCTGAACACCGACTGTTCGGGGAACCCCGCCACAGAGAGCACCACCACGGCGGGGTGCCTTCCCCGGAGGGGGTGGAACGTGGTTTCGCCCTTTTGCTGGAGGAAGGGCTCGAGCACGGGCAGGGTGCGCTCGATGAAGGCCTTCATGGTGGCGTTCATGGTGAAGTGGTACAGGGGCGTGGCAAAGACCGCGATATCGGACTCGATGAATGCGGGAAAGAGCTCCGTGGCCATGTCGTCCCGGTGGATGCACCTCCCGGGGGTCTTGGTCCAGCAGGTGTAGCACCCGATGCAGTTCCTCACGGTCTTGGTGCGCAGGGAAACGACCTCCACCCGTGCGCCTGCCTGCTCCATGCCCGCCACCAGGCTGCTCAGCATGATCTCGGTCTTGCTCTGCCCCTTGATCCTGGGGCTTGCGTTCAATGCCAGCACTCTCATCGAATCCTCCCCCTCCATGCGGCGCCCCCTCCATGGGACGGGTGACACGCGTCATGGCCGGATCAGGGTACCGTTTTTCGGGCCGTGTTGACAAGGGGGAACAGAGACGAGGTCCGGATCAGCCTCAAGGAAACCTCACGCGCTACTGGAGACACTCCTTCAGCGCTTCCATCCGCTCCCTCACCTGGTCCTTGATGACGGGGATGACGGAGGGGTCGAACCCGAGGGCCTGGGTGGCCTGAAGCGACTCGGGCTGGACGCCGCCGGGATTGGGGGTGCCGTACCCCATGGACTTGACGATGGTGTTGCCGAGGTGGACCACCATGAGCTCCCGGCTCGGCGTGAGGATGTGCTCCACGTGGTCGTGGAGTTCTGCCACCTGGACGAACACGCCCGCGAAGAGCCACTTCTTCAGCAGCACGGCCCCTGACTTCCCGTGGTGCGCGTCCACCGTTGCGAGGAGTTCGTCGACATCGCCGGTGGATTCTCCCTTGCCGCCTTTCTCGAGCTCGCCGATGACCCGCAGGAGCATGAGCTTGCCGATGTCGTGGAGCAGGCCCAGGGTGAAGGGGTCCTCGACCAGCTTGAGCCCCTTGAGCTCGCAGATGATCTGGCATGCATGGGCGCAGGACAGGGAGTGCTCCCAGAGCACCTCCACCACGGCCGCGTACTTCGGGCTGGCTCCCTCGTAGAGCGACCTGTTGGACAGGGCGTCCACGGTCTGCTTGGTGGTCAGGAGCCCCAGGCGGTTCACCGCCTGCTCCACCGTGGTGTTCTCGCTGATCCCCCGGTAGTAGGAGGAGTTGGATATGCGGATGAGCCGGGTGGAGATGGCCGGGTCCTGTTTCAGGAGGTCCCCGATCTGGCGCAGATCCCCTCCCGCCTTCATGATCTCGTAGAACCTGTTCTGGATGCGCGGCAGCGGCGGCAGCTCAATCTCGCCCCTGTTGAACCGTACGATGATGGGCTGCAGGGGGTTGGGTCGATCCGTACGGGGCTTGTCGCCATTCTGCCCGGCCCCCTGGTCCTCCCCGGGCATCAACCCGTTGTCCCTGAGCTTCTTGGTCACGGTGTCCATGCTGAAGGGCTTCATGATGTAGTCGCTGCACCCTGACTTGATGCAGGAGAGGATGGTGTCCTTTTCGGACGATGCCGTGACCATGAAGATCTTCACCTTCTCGGCATCGGCCAGGCCCCTTTCCTGCTCCAGCTCCCGGATGCGGGCGAGCACCTCGGTGCCGTTCATCTCGGGCATGGAGATGTCCAGGGTGATGAGGTCATAGGACGAGCCCTCCTCGTTCGCCCTGGCGACGGCCTCCAGGGCCTCCTGGCCGCTGGCGGCCTCATCGCACGTGCCGATGCTGCCCATGATGCGCTTCATCTTCTCGCGGCTGACGAGCTCGTCGTCCACCACCAGGATCCTCATGAATCCCTCCTCGCTGCCGGGGTTCCCGGTCCCGGCCCTGCACTGCGTCGCAGCGCGGATGCGTGCCTCGAGGACTTTTCACGCCATTCCATGCACATAGTCTTCCAGCCGGGAGAATGCAGCCTCCAGGCGCTCCACGATCTCGGCAGCCCCGGCGAGCGAACCCGACGCGGCGAGCCTCTCCAGCTCCGCGGCGCACTTCGACACGGAGTCGGCGGTGAGGTTCGCCGCCCCGCCCTTGATGGAGTGCGCCTCCTTCCTCACAACCTGGGCATCACCGTTTCCAATGGCCACGTGCAGTGCTTCGATCTGACCCTGCACGTTCCTGACGAACCCGCGGAGGAGCCCCTTGAGGAACTCCCGGTCGTTGTCGAATTCTGCCAGTGCACGCTCCAGGTCAAGCGGGTCGTCCACGCGGGGAGCGGCCGCGGCCTTGTCATGCGGCGCACCCGTGCCTTCCCCGGGGCTTACCCCGCCTCTACCGCCGGCGGATGCAATCCATTTCTTCACCATAGAGATGAGCTCGTCGCGCTTCACCGGCTTTGCGAGGAAGTCGTCCATGCCCGCTTCCAGGCTCTTCTCCCTGAAGCCGGCCACGGCGTGGGCGGTCATGGCGATGATGGGGATGTGCGCGGGTGCACCGCGGGCGTCGATTCCGCCTATCCTCTCCTCGATCTCCCGTATGGCCCTGGTGGCTTCGAATCCGTCCATGCGGGGCATCTCGATGTCCATGAGGATGAGGTCGTAACTGGCATGCTTGTACGCTGCCAGTCCCTGCATGCCGTCCTCGGCCACGTCAACCTGGTAGCCTGCGCCCGTGAGATGCCGCACCGCCACCTGCTGGTTGGTGGGGTAGTCCTCCACCAGCAGGATCCTCACCCCGGGGCGGTTCACCTCTGCCAGTACGTGACGGGTGATGAGCCGCGACTGGGGCCTCCCGGGCTGGACCTCTTCCCGCGCAAGCACGGCCGTGATGACCTTGACCAGTTCGTCGCCCCGGACGGGTTTGGGCAGGTATCCCTGGATTCCAGCCTTGGTGCACCGCATGCCGTCGCCGATGCTCCCCACCGGGGTGAGCATGATGATGGGGAGATCCTTCACGACCTCGTCGGCCCTAATCAGCGACGCGAGTTCGAACCCGTCCATGGAGGGCATGTGCGAATCGGTGACCACGCAGTCGAACCGGCCTGCCTGCAGGTCCTGCTCCCTGATCATGAACAACGCCTCCTGGCCGCCGGTGGCCTCGGCCACCCGGCACCCCCACGCGCTCAGGTACGATGCCACGGTGGCACGGGAAGAGGCGTTGTCGTCCACCACCAGGATTCTGATATCCCCTGCGGAGAGATCTGCCCTGAATGTCTCCATGTCCTGGTCCTTCTGGATCTCGAACACCGCGTTCACGAGGAAGGTGCTGCCCCTGCCCTCTTCGCTGGATACCCCCACCTCGCCGCCCATGAGCCCGGCCAGCTCTCTCGTGATGGACAGGCCCAGGCCCGTGCCGCCGAACTGCCTCGATGTGGATGAGTCCCCCTGGGTGAAGCTCTCGAAGATCAGCCTGAGCTTGTCCGGGGGGATGCCGATCCCGGTGTCCCTCACCAGGAACCGGATCCTGGTCCGCTCCCCGAGGCCGCCGTCGTATTCCGCCTTGATGAGGATCTCCCCCCTGTCCGTGAACTTCAGGGCGTTCCCCACCAGGTTGACGAGGATCTGCCTGAGCCTTC